>JADGNT010000060.1 GCA_017883345.1 Candidatus Solibacter sp.
CCGCAAAAGGCCGAGTACGCGTTCTTCCGCCCCAACCTCATCCTCTTTACCTACCTGCACCTCGCGCCCCTGCCCGAGCTCACCGACAAGCTGGTGGCCGCCAAGGTCAACGGCGTGGCCTACGAAACCATCCGCGAGCACGATGGCTCGCTGCCGCTGCTCATCCCGATGAGCGAAGTCGCCGGACGCATGAGCGTACAGGTGGGCGCGCAGTATCTGGAACGCCCGAGCGGCGGACGCGGCATTCTGCTCGGCGGCGTGCCCGGCGTGGCGCCCGGCAACGTGGTCATCCTGGGCGGCGGCATCGTCGGCACCAACGCCGCGAAAATCGCCATCGGCATGGGGGCGCACGTGGCCATCATCGACCGCAACCTCAACCGCCTCCGCGAGCTCGACGATATCTTCAGCGGACAGGTGGTCACGCTCGCCTCCAATGCCTGGACCATCAGCGAGAATCTCAAGACCGCCGATCTGGTGGTGGGCGCCGTGCTCATTCCCGGCGCCTCCGCCCCACGGCTGGTGCGTAGGAAGACGATCGCCAAAATGAAGCGCGGCTCCGTCGTGGTGGATGTCGCCATCGACCAGGGCGGCTGCTTCGAAACCTCGCACGCCACCACGCACACCGAGCCCATCTATTTCGTCGATGGCGTGCTCCACTATTGCGTCTCCAACATGCCGGCCGCCGTGCCTCACACGTCGACCCTGGCGCTCACCAACGCGACCTTCCCCTACCTGCTCGAGCTGGCGGACCACGGGCTGGAAGGCGCCTGTCAACGTCACGCCGCGCTGCGCGAAGGCGTCAACACCTATAAGGGTTTCGTCACCTACAAAGGCGTCGGCGAATCCCAGGGACGCGAATGGCGCGCCATGGCGAGCGTAACGTAAAACAAGATTTCCCGCAAAGAACGCAAAGAACGCAAAGCGGCAAGCCGCAAACGGAACATCAAGCAGCGTTCTATGACGCGGACGATCTCCGGGAAGAATGCCCCCACGAATGGGGGCATGGCAGCCTGGAAGGCTACGCTACGGTGCTTTTGCGCCTTTGCGAGATACTTTTCTTTCTCACGCCACTGGAGTAAGCTTCGGACATGCCCGCCCTCGATTCCCTGGAGACGCCACCGCCGCCATTGACCGCGCTCTCCGAAGACGAACAGCTCTTCCAGACCACCGTGCGCCGGTTCGCCCGCGAACAGATCCGCCCCTACGTGCGCGAAATGGACGAGGCCGGCGTCTTCCGCAAAGACATCATCAAACAGTTCTTCGACATGGGCCTCATGGGGATCGAAATCCCCGAGGAATACGGGGGCCAGGGCGGCACCTTCTTCCAGGCCATTCTCGCCGTGGAAGAACTCTCCGCCGTGGACCCCTCGGCCGGCGTGATCGTCGACGTGCAGAACACCATCTGCAACAACGCGCTGCTGCGCTGGGCCACGCCCGAGCAGAAGTCGAAATACCTGCCCCGCCTGGCCGGGAACACCGTCGCCTCCTACGCGCTCTCCGAAGCCGGATCGGGCTCCGACGCCTTCGCCATGGCCACGCGCGCCGAAGACCACGGCGACCATTTCCTGCTCAACGGCCGCAAGCTGTGGATCACCAATGCCGCCGAGGCCGGCTTCTTCCTGCTCTTCGCCAACGCCAACCCGGAGGCCGGCTACAAAGGAGTCACCGCGTTCCTGGTGGAGCGCGAATTCCCCGGCTTCCAGGTGGGCAAGAAGGAAGACAAGCTCGGCCTGCGCGCCTCCTCCACCTGCGAACTGATCATGGACAACTGCCGCGTCCCCCGCGAAAACGTCATGGGCGATGTCGGCAAGGGCTACAAGATCGCCATCGAAACCCTCAACGAGGGTCGCATCGCCATCGGCGCGCAGATGATCGGCCTGGCCCGCGGCGCGCTCGATCACGCCATCGCCTACGCCCGCGAACGCAAGCAGTTCGGCAAACCCATCGGCGAATTCCAAGGCGTCCAGTTCGACCTCGCCAAAATGGCCATCCAGGTGGAAGCCGCCCGCCTGCTGGTCTACAACGCCGCCCGCCTGCGCGACGCCGGGCTCCCCTTCCTCACGGAGGCGGCCATGGCGAAGTATTATAGTTCTGAGATCGCGGAACAGGTGGCGTCGAAAGCCATCGAAGTCCATGGCGGGGTGGGCATCACCAGGGATTACCCCGTCGAGAAGCTCTATCGCGATGCCAAAATCGGGCGCATCTACGAAGGAACCAGCAATATACAGCTCCTGACTATCGCGAAGAAACTATTGGGTAAGTGAGTCCGTCTCTCAATTTGGGGGAAAAATGCGCGTAATCGTTCTCTCCGCCGCTGTCGCGGCCTTGTGCCTGCCCGGCTGGGCGGCCGACGACGTCAATCCGGCCGACATCATCCGGAGATTTGCCGCCAAGGAACTCGAGTTCCAGCAAGCGCGCAACAACTATACCTATCGCCAGAGCGTGAAGCTGGAGGAAGTCAACGGCGGCGGGAAGTGGGAAGAGGTGGACGACATCATCTTCACCCCGGAAGGCAAACGCATCGAAAAGGTTATCTACGCCCCCGTCATCTCCCTCCGCCAGATCAGCCTGTCTCCCGAGGACGTGCAGGATCTGCGCAACGTGCAGCCCTTCGTGCTCACCACGCCCGAGATCCCGGACTACGACATCCAGTACCTCGGCAAGGAAAAAGTCGACGATATCGGCTGCTACACCTTCTCGGTCAAGCCCAAGAAGATGGTCACGGGCAAGCGCTACTTCGAAGGCCAGATCTGGGTGGACGATCAGGACTTGCAGATCGTCAAGACCTATGGCAAAGGCGTCGGGCTTTTGAAGCGCAACTCCGACCAGGCCTTCCCCAAGTTCGAAACCTACCGCGAACAGATCGATAAGAAATACTGGTTTCCCACCTACACCCGCGCCAACGATACCCTGCACTTCAAGAGCGGCGAAAACGTACCCGTCCGCATGACCGTGAAGTATCAGGATTACAAGAAGTACGAAGGCCGCTCCACCATCAAGTTCGGCGACGTGGTCGAGGATGGCAAAACGGGTACAACCCCGCCCACCACACCACCCACCGCCCCCCCGACGAAGAAAAAATAGACGTGTCAGGTAACCGCTCCCGACCCCGGGGGTACCCCGGGGTCGGGAGCGGTCGCCGTGCCCCTCATCGCCGTCCAAAAGAGTTTATGGTAGGAATGACGCATTGAGTCTTCCTCTATGAACGGACTACCAAGAACGCTCTCTTTGATGCTGGCCCCCTGTCTATGGCTGGCCGGCAACGCCGCCGCGCAATCGAGCTACAGCCTCCGCTCGCCCGATAAGAAGATCGAGGTGCGAATCCGCGCCGGCAGCCGCATGCAGTATGACGTGCTGATGAACGGCAAGACGCTGCTCCAGGATTCCACCATGTCTATCCGCATCGACCAGACCACGCTGGGCCGCGATGTGAAGGTCAAATCCGCCAAGGAACGCAGCGCCGATCGGATGCTCGACCCGCCGGTGCGCCAAAAGTTCGCCAGGATTCGCGAGCACTACAACGAGTTGCGCCTCGATACCGAAGACGGCCTGGCCGTGGTCTTCCGCGCCTACAACGAAGGCGTGGCCTATCGCCTGGAGACCGCGCTGGCCAAGGCCCAGGTGAAGGTCTACAGCGAAGAAGCCGTCTTCCAATTCGCCGCCGATCATACGGTCTTCTATCCCGAGGAGGAGAGCTTCTTCTCGCACAATGAACGTTCCTACCTGCCACGCAAGATGTCGGCGATCGCGGGCGCGACGCTGGGCTCGATGCCAGCGGTGGTGGATGCGGGCGGGGTCAAGGTCGCGATCGCCGAATCCGACGTGGAGGACTACCCCGGACTGTGGCTGCGCGGCACCAGCGGCAACGCCCTGACCGCCGCGTTTCCGCCCTATCCGCTGAAGGAAGCCCTGGAGCGCGACCGCGACTTCAAGGTCACGCAAGCCGCCGATTACATCGCCGTCACCAAGGGCACGCGCACCTTCCCGTGGCGCCTCATGGGCATCGCCGAAAAGGATGGCGACCTGATCACCAACCCGCTGGTCTGGCTGCTCGCCAAGCCCTCGCAGGTGCCGGACACTTCGTGGATCAAGCCCGGCAAAGTGGCCTGGGACTGGTGGAATGCCAACAACGTCTACGGGGTGGATTTCAAATCCGGCGTCAACACCCAGACTTACAAGTACTACATCGATTTCGCCGCGAAATATGGTCTGGAGTACATCGTTCTCGATGAAGGCTGGTACAAGCTCGGCAACGTGCTCAGCGTGGTCCCGGAAATCAACATCGAAGAGTTGATGGCCTATGGCAAGCAGAAAAACGTCGGGATCATCTTGTGGGTGGTCTGGAAGACGCTGGCCGATCAGCAGCAACCGGCCCTCGACCAGTTCGCCAAATGGGGCGCCAAGGGCATCAAGGTCGACTTCATGCAGCGCGACGACCAACTGCTCATCAACTTCTATCACGATCTTGCCCGCGAGACCGCCAAGCGCAAAATGCTGCTCGATTTTCACGGCGCGGTGCGGCCGGCCACCATGACGCGGACCTGGCCCAATCTGATCTCTACCGAAGGCGTCAAGGGCATGGAGTGGAGCAAGTGGAGCGCGGATTCCAACCCGGCGCACAACGTCGCGCTGCCCTTCACCCGCATGTTCCTCGGCCCCATGGATTACACGCCGGGCGCCATGCTGAATGCGACCAAGGCGGGCTTCGCGCAGGTCTTTGACCGGCCCATGGCGATGGGCACGCGCTGCCATCAACTGGCCATGTACGTAGTCTTCGAAAGCCCGCTCCAGATGCTGGCCGACAGCCCCTCCAACTACCTGCGCGAACCCGAAGCCATGGAGTTCCTCTCCGCCGTGCCGAGCGTGTGGGATGAGACCCGCGTGCTGGATGCCAAGATCGCGGAGTACGTCGTGGTGGCCCGCCGCAAAGGCCGCGACTGGTACATCGGCGCCATGACCAACTGGACGCCCCGCGATCTGGAGATCGACCTCTCCTTTCTGGGCGAGGGAAGCTTCCGCATGGAGACCTACCAGGACGGCGTCAACGCCAACCGCATGGCGAGCGACTACAAGCTCGTGAAGAGCGCGGTCAAGAAAGATGACAAGATGAAGATCCACCTGGCCGAAGGCGGCGGCTGGGCCGCGCGGATACACCCTTAAACCCGAGGGCGCGTTCCTACCAGGGGTCGCGGTTCGAAATCGTCACGCGGAAAAGAGGCTTCTCCTTTTCCGCCAGCTCGATGCGAAACGCCTGCGCCGTCTTCTTCGCATCGTAATCGCGCCACAGCCGCGCGAGCGATTCCGGCAGATCGAGCCCCGCCTGCGCGCCGCCATGCGCGGCGGTGCCGAAGCGGAAGTGAAAATCGTATTCCTTCAGCTTGAGCGAGTTCGCCATCTGGATGTTCTGCATCGGCCACGAGCCGTGATCGTTCTCCAGGTCGTCGGCACGGTCGCTCATCCAGACCCGGATATTGCGCTTCGGCTCTTTGCGCACCTTGAACGGGTACACATTGCTGTCCTCCAGCCTCCCCTCGGGCCGCACTTCCTCCATCAGAAAGCGCGCGTAGCGGTCGCTCACCGTGTCGTACTCCACAGACCACATGGCGCGGCCGTCCGGCGATTGCCCGGGCGAGATCGTCACATGCACCATCGGCGGCAGCAGTTTCCGCGCGATCGGGTTTTCGGTGACCGTGAAGAGCCGGCGCATGGTATCCTAGAACTGGGATGGAGCCCTGAAATGCGCAGGCCGGCTTACGGCGAACAACCTTTGTATTGGGTGGGTTCTACGAAACGGGACTTGATGGAGTTTCCCGAAGCAGTCAAAGACGGCATTGGCACTGCCCTGAGCATCGCTCAGTTTGGCGGGAAACACCCCGCGGCGAAGCCGTGGAAGGGAGAGGGTCCCGGAGTACTGGAGGTTGTGGAGGACCACGACGGAAACACGTATCGCGCCGTCTATACCGTCCGCTTCCGTTGGGCCGTGTATGCGTTGCACTGTTTTCAGAAGAAGTCGCGCAGGGGCATTCAAACACCGAGGCCGGATGTGGAACTCGTTTCGCAGCGCCTAAGGCTGGCCAGACAGGACTATGAGGATCGATATGGGAAAACCAAGCGCGAATCGTAGCGAAAAAATCGTGCCGAGTTCGGGGAACGTTTTTGCCGACCTCGGCTTTGCGGACGCCGGCGAACGGCAGACGAAGGTCCGTCTGGCCATAGCGATCAATGACGTCCTGCACCGGCGCGGGTTATCGCAGGGAAAAGCAGCGGAGCTGTTAGGCATCAACCAACCCAAGGTCTCGACTCTCTCGAAATATCGCCTGGAGGGCTTCTCCGTGGAACGCTTGATGCGGTTCCTGACGTCGCTCAACCAGGACGTTGAGATTATCATCCGCAATAGGCCACGGGCTCGTCGCCCAGGGCGAGTTTTTGTTACGGCTGCCTGAAAAGTCCGCGTCCCTACCAGGCGTCGCGATTCGAGATCGTGACGCGGAAAAGAGGCTTCTCTTTTTCCGCCGGCTCGATGCGAAACTCCTGCGCCGTCTTCTTCGCGTCGTAATCGCGCCACAGCCACGCGAGCGATTCCGGCAGATCGAGCCCCGCCTGTGCGCCGCCATGCGCCGCGGTGCCGAAGCGAAAGTGAAAATCGTACTCCTTCAGCTTGAGCGAGTTCGCCATCTGGATGTTCTGCATCGGCCAGGAGCCGTGGTCGTTCTCCAGGTCGCCCGAGCCGTCGCTCATCCAGACCCGGATATTGCGCCTCGGCTCTTTGCGCACCTTGAAAGGATACACATTGCCGCCCTCCAGCTTCTCCTCGGGCCGCCATTGAATGGACGTGAAGCTGCCTACCGCCGAATGCACGCGGCTGAACTTATCGGGCATCAGCCACGCCACGTTGAACGCGCAGATGCCGCCGGAGGATTCCCCGCCGATCGCGCGGCTGTAGCCGTCCGGACGCAGCTTGTAGGTCTTCTCCACCTCGGGCAGCACTTCCTCCATCAGAAAGCGCGCGTAGCGGTCGCTCACCGTGTCGTACTCGATGGACCGCATGGCGCGGCCGTCCGTCGATTGTCCGGGCGAAATCATCACGTGCACCATCGGCGGCAGCAGTTTCTGCGCGATCAGGTTTTCCGTGACCGTGAAGAGCCGGCTGCGCGAGTAATCGCCGATCAGGCCTTGCCCATCCTGCCAGACCATGAGGGCCGCCGGAACCGCCGAATCCACCCCGGGCGAAGCGTAGACCCAGTAGTCGGATTTCATGCCGTCGTAGAGCTTGCTGACGATGGTCTGCTTCTCGCCGGCCTTGCCGCGCGGCACGCCCGGCCTGGCATACGAATCGGGATTGTAGCCGATGGCGTCGCCGCGCGCGCCCAGCGGTTTCCCGGCGGCGTAATACTGATAGGAATGCGTGACGCCGGTCCGCATCTTGGTGAGCAGCATCCATAAAGTGGAGCCTTCGATCCGCGCCATGGGGACGGCGGGTTGATTGTCCAGCGAGATGGTTACCGGCGCGGGGGAGTCGGAGACGAAGAGATAGTCCTGGCCCCAGACGGTGGCGCCGCCGCGCGCCGACAGCGTCCTGGCGATGCGATCCTTCAATCCCGGCGCCGCCGGACCCTGGCGGGCGAGATCGATCAATTCTGCAAACGGAGACGTTTGCGCAAACGCGGCCGACGAGGTGAGCAGAAAAAAGACAGCGGTTTTCATGATTGGCATCAGTATACACCGCGTCCCGAAGAACACCTATCGTGCCAGTGGCAACACGCCGGGCGCCTGCAGCACGGCGCGCTACACCGGCTGCGGTTGGCGGATTTTTAGAAAAGGACGGAGTTTTTCGATGGCGGCTTCCGGAGTGATTCCATATTTGGCGCGCAAGGCATCCTGCTTTCCGTGCTCGATGAAGCGGTCCGGCCAGCCGATGCGCACCACCGGCGTGGTCAGCCCCAGGCTGTTCAGCTCCTCCAGCACGGCGCTGCCGAACCCTCCCCGGAGAACGTGGTCTTCGAGCGTCAGGATCGCCTCGACCGAGCCCGCGAAGAACTCCAGCATCTCGACGTCGATCGGCTTGGCGAAGCGGGCATTGATGACCGCCGCGGCGATACCTTCGCCCTCCAGCTTGCGGGCGATCTCTTCGGCCATGGGAACCAGCGCGCCCAGCGCGAAGATGGCCACCCGGTCGTGGTCGCCGTGCTGCAGCAGTTCGGCTTTGCCCACCGGGATGGCGCGGGGAACGTCCTTCACCGGCGTGCCCGGTCCCAGGCCGCGCGGATAGCGCACCGCGATGGGGCCGTTCCACTGCATGGCCGTGAACAGCATGTCGGCCAGCTCGTCTTCGTCTTTCGGAACCATGTGCACCAGGTTCGGCACGGCGCGCAGATAACTGATGTCGAACAGACCGTGGTGCGTAGGGCCGTCGTCGGCGGAGAGGCCTCCCCGATCCATGCAGAAGACCACCGGCAGGTTTTGCAGGCAGACATCGTGCACGATGGGGTCGAAGGCGCGCTGAAGAAACGTGGAGTAGATGGCGCAGAACGGTTTGAAACCCTGCGCGGCCAGCCCGGCGGCGAACAGGACCGCATGCTCCTCGGCGATCCCGACATCGAAATACTTGTCCGGATGATGAAGCTGGAAGCGGTCGAGACCGGTGCCGTTGGGCATGGCGGCGGTGATGGCCACCACCTTCGGATCGAAGTCGGCCAACTTCACCATGGTATCGGCGAACACCTCGGAGTACGTGCGGCGGCCCAGCGGTTTCGTCTCGCCGGTCTCGGGATCGTAGGGACCAAGCCCATGAAACTTCTTCTGCTTCTGCATGGCCGGCTCGAAGCCTTTGCCCTTCTGGGTGAGCACATGCAGCAGCACGGGACGGTCCTGCTTCTTCAGATATTCGAACGTTTTGATCAGCGTGGCGATATCGTGGCCGTCGATGGGGCCGAAGTACTTCAGCCCCAGTTCCTCGAAGATGACGCTGGGCCACAGCATTCCCTTGGCGACCTCTTCGGCTTTGCGCGCCATGCGCAGGGCCGCCACGCCACCCACCTTCTCGACGAGTTTTCCGGCGCGTTCATGCAGATAGTCGAACCGCGGACTGGTGACGATCTTGTGGAGGTAGCTGGCAATGGCGCCGACGTTCTTGTCGATGGACCACTCGTTATCGTTCAGGACCACGATCAGCCGCTTGGTGTGGTGGGCGATATTGTTCAGGGCTTCGTAGGTAATCCCGCAGGTGAAGGCCGCGTCTCCGGCCACCGCGACCACGTGTTCATTGCCGCCCGTCTTGTCGCGGGCGACGGCCATGCCGAGCGCCGCCGAGAGCGCCGTGCCGGCGTGCCCCGCGCCGTAGCAATCGTGCGGGCTTTCGGTGCGCAGCATGAACCCGTTCAGGCCGCCCGGCGTGCGTATGGTGTCGAACCGGTCCTGGCGCCCGGTCAGCAGCTTGTGCACGTAGGCCTGGTGGCTCACGTCAAACAGGAAGCTGTCGCTCGGGGTATGGAATACGTAGTGCAACGCGATGGTGAGTTCCACCACGCCCAGGTTGGGGCCAAGATGCCCGCCGTTGTTGGAAAGAACGGTGATCAGCCGTTCGCGTATTTCCGCCGCCAGTTGTTCGAGTTCGGAAAGGGAGAGCTGCCGTACCTGCTCGGGCGAATCGATGCCTTCGAGTATGCTTGCCATAGTCAGCGTGAATCTGCGTTTCCAGCCGGCACCATTTGCCCTCAGCCTGCACCCACGAGAAGATTGGCGAACCTCTGCCGCTTTCCCGCCGGCCGCATCGGCATATCGTACCTGTCCGGTTCTATTATTTTCGCACGAAGTGGGGCTGGCATTCGGGCCAGGCCCCAAGCGGACATCGAGTTCGCTGTGCGGACCGGGAGTGCGACCTGGCAGGTACACGGCGCGGTGGTGCCCGCTGATCGTGCGCAGTCCGCCGCTCGCACGATTACTCGAAAGTAGGGCTGTACGGTTTTCGCGCAGGGAAAACATTACGCTCTCACGGCCAAGAGAATCGAGTAACTTTCGCCCCTCCATACGGGGCTGGACGGAACGATCGGCAAACCACCCTTTAGATTCATCACAATCCCTGCCAGCCGTGATGGGCAATACAATTGCAAGGAAACGCGTAATCACAAATTATCGACGGGTCTCATCGGATACCCATTATCTCGGCGTCAGCTTTGCGAGTCGATCGTGAAAGCGACGTTGCGGCGACCTATCCGATAACCGGAGACCCTGCCTGGAGCGGTGTTTGGCCGAACCGACATTTACGTTTACGTCCAGACGAGGACCAATGGTGGCCCCTTGTTAAAACTCGGTTTTCACCCGAATGACGCTTTACCTTTCACCAGAAGAGATCGGTGACCCTTTTGCAGAGCCTTGGCGATCTTATCCACAATGAGTTGGTCCTGCTGGCTCCCGCGGGCAGGATCATTCCCAGATCGTTTACGCGACGGAGCGTAGACCGAAACAGGCACGCGCATTGGCTGAACGAAGCGCAAAAGGTACGAGGCAGTGTTTACCTTGCGGACGGGGCGTTGCAGGCTTCGCAACTCAAGGGGGACGGCAGGCACGTGCAGAGTGCCGATCATGATAGCTGGCACCTGCTGGCGGTGGATGGAAACGGGGAAGTCCGAGGATGTGCGCGCTACCGGCATCTTACCGGCTATGTCGCCTTTGACGATCTCGGGGTCCGCGACTCCTGGCTGGCAAGGTGCGTCCAGTGGGGTCCGAGTTTGAGGGGAGCGGTGGAATCGGAGATAGTGAAAGCTAAACAACTCGGGATGGCGTTCTCTGAGGTGGGGGGATGGGCCATCGTCCCCGAGAGACGGTGCACGGCCGGGGCATTGCGAATCGCCATGGCTACCTTCAGCCTGGCTCAGATATTGGGGGGCTGCGTTGGCATCAGCACGGCTACCGAGCGGCACCGTTCCTCCTCAATCCTACGGCGGATTGGCGGCCGCTCGCTGGAGTTCGGGGGAGCTCAACTGCCTTCCTATTACGACCCTCAATATGGGTGCCGGATGGAAGTCTTGCGATTCGATTCGCGGTTGCCGGAATCATCGTGCAGGCCATGGGTGGATCAACTGAGCAAGCATTTGGGTGAGCTTTCGGTAGTGGTTTCGGCAGAGAGCCATCATGCGCAACCCAAGCCGGTGCTGGAGGCGTCGCCAACCCTGCCACAGTTTGGGTGGGCGACCTAGGTAACTGTAAATCACCGAAGGGTTTTGGGCAGCGCGTCCCGGTCCGGCACGCCCGGAACGCGCCGAAGAGATCGAGCGAGACCCCCGGGTCACCCTTCTCCGCCTTATTTAGAGTCATCCGGCTGACGGAGGCTCGCTCCGGCAGGATCGTCACGGGAATACGCCGCCGCCGCTCGAGGGCTGAATAGTCCCCGCTCAAGACCTGCGAAGCATCGTGTTCGCTTCTGGAATGCTACGATGGGAGCGAGGATTACTGAGCTTGCCGCGGTAGTCGCAAGCAGACCAACGTGATGACAATCCACGCGAAATACGAGAACGGTGTCTTTCGGCCGCTCGAAGATGTGGCGATCAAGGAGGGCACGGTCGTTCAGGTGCATGTGCCGGTGGAAGGCCAGAGCGGCGGTAAGCGGCGGTCCATTAAGGACCTTGCGTTCTATGGCATGTGGGCTGATCGCGACGACATCATCGACGGCGTGAGCTATGTGAACACGCTGCGGAACAATCCGCGCGGGTAGCACAGACGGAACCCGCCATGGCCCGGTACCTGATCGACACCGATGTAATGATTGATGTGTCCCGGGGGAATGCCGCCGCCGCGAACCTTGTCGATTCTCTCGATGACATCACGATCTCCATCATCACCGCGCACGAACTCATCGTCGGTGCCAGGAACCAGCGAGATGCCAACGGTATTGACAGTCTGATAAAGACGTATCCAGTGCATGGGGAACTCGGTGTGCAGATCACGGGCCTGGCGTACGAACTGCTCAAGCGCTACGCGAAATCGGACGGCCTGCGAACCTTCGATGCTCTGATTGCGGCGACGGCGATCGAGGCCGGCCTCACGCTCGTGTCGAAGAACCGAAAGCATTTCCAGACGATCGGCGGGCTGAATCTCGAGGTGCCCGACTATTGAAACCGCTCCGGGCCCACGTCGCTGGTTCGCAATGGATGAACGTCGTTCATATTCTGGAGGCGCGGGTCGGGATCGAACCGACGAATAAAGGTTTTGCAGACCTTTGCCTTACCACTTGGCTACCGCGCCGATCAGTGAAGGTATACCTGCAAA
>JADGNT010000061.1 GCA_017883345.1 Candidatus Solibacter sp.
GGCCCGCTCGATGAGCCCGGACATGAAGAGCTTTGCCGATTCAGGAATAGCTGCCATTTGCCGGAATCCTGAGTCTAGCAGGTGGCGGCAGGGTGGGGCCATGGCCTGCTCCAGGCTCATCTTGTATGAGACCAGACGACATATGGACAACGTATATACTTTGCGCGACAATTCAGTCGTGGCCAACGGAATCGACTTCGATAGGGATGCAATGAACACGAAACACTTGGCAGCCCATAAGGTGACGGCGCGCGAGTTTGAATCCGTCATGCAGAATTCGCCGCTGGATTTGGCGTACGAGGTGCTGGACGGCGAAGAACGGTACCGCTCGGGTGGCATGATGGACTCCGGCAGATTGCTGGTCGCCATCTGGACGTTACGCAATGGCACGGTGCGCGCCGTGACCGCGTTTCCGGCAAGTGCCACATACAAGAAGCTCTTTCCAGAGAGAAAACTATGAAAAAGCAAAGCAAGCGTAAAGTCCCGGCCTTCGCTTCCGAAGCGGAAGAAGCCGCGTGGTGGTACGAGAACCGGAAGTCCCACGACAGGGAATTCGCCGCGGCCGTGGAGAATGGCGAGGCGCAGGTGCTTACCGGGGGATAGAAAGAGAAGCGTTACGGAAAAGGACACCAAGACCATCACCGGCGTTAGCAGTTCCGAGCCGAACGCTCCGGAGCATGCCCGTCCGCAAGCGCCTCGGCTTCGTGAGATGTCTTGGGCGAGAGCGAAGAAGTTGATTCAGAAGACGTCCAAGCAACACGATGGGCTGTTCCGCCGATTGGCCAAATGAATCGGGAGCCGGAGCCGGAATTTCTTACCCGCGAGATTGTCGAAGCTATCCACGACGATCAGATTGAGACCCGTGGCGGGCTTCACGGTCTTCGTGATGAGAATGCGTTGGAATCGGCGATTGAGGCTGCCCGAAACGTTTATCGTTACGGCGGTGGCGACCCTTACGAAATTGCCGCCGCCTATGCATACCACATTGTCGGGAGCCAAGCCTATTGCATCGTAGATGAAGAATTCAGAAAGGCCGGCTTCAGAGGCAAGTTCCGTCCGATCTGCATAGCCCCACTCGCGTCCGTTTTTCACTCTGGCTTTCAGGGCTTTCGAAAGTTGACCAGCTTTCTCTCGGAAATTAAGATCGTCAAACAGGCCGACCACTTTGAGGCCGGCGATCCAGCCATCCCCCGTAAGCGAGTACCGGTCAAAAGTGCTTGGCTTCACTAAACCCCTCTCAACCAGATCGTCCCACGTGGTTCGGTATACGTCAGCAAACTTCTCCGTTGTAGCGTCGAGCTCCTGCCATTCGTAAGGTTCCCCGAGGCTCTGCATAATCAAATGAACCGCCAGGACGATGTTGTCCTCCCGCTCTTTGTTCGATAGACTCATTCGTCAAATCCCAATTCTCTCAACTTCCTCCAGTTAGGCCAACAGTTCCCTGAGTCGCGCGCCGAGCCATCGGAGATGGCACAGGAATCTACGTTCCGGTGACCACGCCGCCGTCGACGCTGAGGACCGTACCGGTGATGAAGCAGGCCTGATCCGACGCCAGCCAGGCGTAGGCGTTGGCGATGTCCTCGGGCTGCCCCATGCGGCCCAACGGCGTGTGTCCCAACATGCCTTGCAGGATCTTTTCCGGCATCTGCTTCACCATTTCGGTGGCGATAAAGCCCGGCGCGACGGCATTCACGCGGATCTGGTACTTGCCCAACTCGCGCGCCCAGACCTTGGTCATGCCGATGACTCCCGCCTTGGTGGCCACGTAATTCGTCTGGCCGAAGTTGCCGTAAAGGCCGACCACGCTGGACGCGTTCAGAATCACGCCGCCGCCGCTTTGGATCATGCGCGGCACTACCGCGCGCGTGCAGGTGAACACGCCTTTCAGGTTGACGCCGATCACGGCATCGAACTGTTCGTCGCTCATGACGCCGGCCAGCGCGCCGTCCTTATACTTGACGAGCTGACCGTCGCGCAGGATGCCGGCGTTGTTGACCAGGACGTAGACCGCGCCGAGCCGGGCCGCGACATCTTCCACCGCACGCTCGACGGAGGCGGCGCTGGTGACATCCACCTTCTGGAAAATGCCGCCGCCCTCCTGCGCTTCGCCATCCTTCACGTCCCAGGAGGCGACGCGGCAGCCTTCCTGGGCGAAGCGTCGCGCCGTCGCCAGGCCGATGCCTCCGGCGCCGCCGGTCACGATGACTACCTTGTCTTTCAATCCCGTTTCGATCATCTATGTCTTCCCCCAAATGTCGCCAACCGTGAAGCCGTTCGGGAACGGGTCTTCCGGGTCCACCACGTACTGCGCAAAGCCGGTGATCCACGCCTGTCCAGAGAGCGCCGGCACCACCGCGGCGTACGGGCCGACGCGCGTCTCTTCGAGCAGGCGCCCGGTGAACGTGGTGCCGAGAATGCCTTCGTGGACGAAATCCTCGTACAGCCCGAGTTGTCCCTTGGCATGCAGCGCCGCCATCTTGGCGCAGGTGCCGGTGCCGCAGGGCGAGCGGTCCATCACCCCGGTCCAAGTTTCCGGCCGCGCCCAATCGAGCGTCCCGGTGGAAACCACCACGGCGTTCTTGCGATGCGCTTCCAGCAGGGAGGGCGGCCCAGAAAGCTGCGCGATGCTCACGCCGGCGATGCCGGGGTTCTCGGGATGCACCACCGGCAGTTGTTCCTGCGTCGCGGCCTTGATCATCTCGGCGATCCTGACGATTTCACGCCCCTCGTCCGGCTCGAGGGTGAGGCCGAGCGGCTCGGCGTCGGCAATCACGTAGAACATGCCGCCGTACGCCACGTCCACCGTCACCGTGCCCAGGCCGCGGACCTCCACCTTGGCATCCAGGTGCGTGGCAAAGGCCGGGACGTTGCGGAAGGTCACCTTGCGCACCTTGCCATGGTGCACCTCCGCGTCCACCGCGATCAGGCCAGCGGGTGTTTCCAGTTTGAGGTGCGTCACCGGTTCGACGGCCTTGACCATGCCGGTCTCGATCAGCACCGTGACCACGCAGATGGTGTTGGTGCCGGACATCGGCGGGTACTCCACCTGCTCCATGATGACGAACCCGGCATCGGCTTCCGGATGGTTGGAGGGCAGGATCAGATTGCAGTTGGCCGCCGGGTATCCGCGCGGCTCGCGCAGCATGCGCAGGCGGATATGGTCGGCGTGCTTCGCCAGCCAGTTCTTCTTGTCGAACATGGTTTGCCCGGGGACGTCCAGCACGCCGCCGGTGATCACGCGCCCCGGCTCACCGCATGCGTGGGCATCCACCGCTGTAATCATGCTCGAGAATCGCAATTGCCACCTCTTCTCTATGCTACATTGCACGCATGCGAAACTATTGCGCGCTTCTCGTCCTGTTGGCCCTGCCGTTGGCGGCCGAAAAGAAAACGATCGTGCCGCCCGAATTCGCCGGCGGCACGGCGAACTTCAGCCCTGGAATCCTGGTGGATGGCACGCTCTATGTCTCCGGCCAGATCGGCCAGGACCTCAAGACCAAGCAGGTCCCCGCCGATTTCGAGACCGAGGTGAAGACCTTGCTGAGCAATATCGGAATCGTGCTGAAAGCCGCCGGCATGACGTACAAAGACGTGGTGTCAGTCCAAGTCTACCTCACCGATATGGATCTATTTCCCCGGATGAACGCGGTCTACACGACGTTCTTCCCCGACCCGCGCCCGTCGCGCACCACGGTGGGTGTGACGAAACTCGCGGCGGCGGCGGCGCACATCGAAATTACGGTGACGGCGAGGAAGTAGCGGCGTCAGGGCTGGGTCGGAGCCGAATGCCGGGTCGCGGCTGAAGCCACGTCAGCCCCTCGGCTAAACGCGGCTAGACGGCTTGGCCGTTTTTGTTTCGGCGGTCCCTTCGCGGTCCATCGCAGTTCCAGCAGTTGCTCCACGTCTCCTGGCGAATTCTTGACATCCGGACAGTTCTGTCCGACCATAGAAGCATGAAAGGCGCGGAATTCGAGCGCAGAATACAGAAGCTGGCGAAAGAGAAAGAACTCTCTTGCTTCTTCGTAGCCGACAAGGGCAAGGGCAGCCATGGCCGCTTGTACTTAGGCTCCGAGTTCACAACGCTCAAAGACCGCAAGAAGGAACTAGGGAAAGGGCTCCTGGCCAAGATGTGCCGCGATCTCAAGATTCACGCCGAGGAGCTATAGCAACGATTTGAGGAGTTCTCGATGTCTGCATTTACGTACCCCGCAAAAGTCTCAACCGGATCGGATGGCCGCGTGCTGGTCGAATTCGTAGATCTCCCGCGTGTCGCAACCGACGGCAAGAACCTATCGGAGGCAATGGAAGAAGCCATCGACGCCTTAGGTTCCGATCTTTCCATTCGCCTTTCGCGGCGCGAAGCGATCCCCGCGCCATCGCCCGCCAAACGGGGCCAGCGCCTGATCCCAGTCCCTTGGTGGCTCGCTCCCAAGCTGGCCCTCTATCTCGCCATGCGGGACCAGGGCGCCAACAATTCCGAACTCGCGCGACGCCTGAACGTCGATGAACGTGTCGTGCGCCGTATGCTCGATCCCGCGCATGAAACCAAAGCGGAGAAGATCCAGGCAGCTCTAGCGGCATTGGGCAAACGGCTCACTATGGAAGTGGAGGACGCGGCTTAACTCGCTCGATTCCGCCGGCGGAAGCGCCTGCCCCACCAACGGTGTCAACTGGACAGGGTTAGGGTGGTTTTTCGACCCCGGGCTTGCGCAGCCAGAGATAGCAGTGATTGCCGATGCGGCCGGCGCGAGCGGTGCCGAGCAGCGGGAGATCGAGGTAGCGCAGCGGAAAGAGCAGCCAGCCGAGGGCGAAATGGACGCCGCCGCGCCACCAGCGCCAGGGCAGCAGGCCCTTGACGTATTCGATGCCGACCACCAGCAGGGTGGCGGTGGGGCCGGTGCGCCAGCCTTCGGCGACAATTTCGAGGTCCCCGGCGAGCAGCTTCAGCCCGTCGAGCGTGAAGCGGCGATAGTCCTTGGGATATTCGTGGAACGGGTGGCAGAAGGGCGTCACCAGATGCAGGTAGCCGCCGGGGGCGAGGACGCGGCGGAGTTCGCCAGTGACGCGGCCGGGGTCGCACACATGTTCGAGGACGGCATCGCATTCCACGCGCTGGAAGACGGCGTCGGCAAACGGCAACTGCTCCGCATCGGCGGCGATATCGACGCCTGGCATGGGGAAGAGGTCGAGATTGAGGTAGCCGGGGACGGCGCGGCCGGCGCCGCCGATGTAGAGATTCCAGCGGCCCAGGGGGAAATCGGTGGGTTCGCGCGGGTTCATGACGAAGGGCGCGGGGGGCTCCAGGGCGCGGCGGAGCAGGCCGCGGGCCTGGCGGGCGCGATAGCGTTGTTGGAGAGCGGAATTGTGCTCCACTTACTTAGCCGGCGGCAGGATTTTGAGTTTCGCGGGGAGGGTGAAGAGATCGTCCCGAAGATTCCTGTTGATCTGCACGCTCTCGGAGTAAATCTCGTAGAGCTTCTCGCCGTTGCGCTGGCGGCGAATGCTGAACGGCCACATGACGCCGCCGCCCACGTCGCGGTATTTGGCGAAGAAGGTCTCTTCGGTGTCGAAATCCTTGAACTCGGGATTGCGGCGTTTGAGCACCTGGCGGACCGGCAGCTTGGTGGAAGTGCTGAAATAGACGGTCACGGTGAGGCCATCGGCATCGGTGATATCGACGATCTCCACGGCCAGATTCTCGTAGAGGTCGCTGCCGCGCGAGTAGAAGTCCATGGCGGGCTCATCGAGGCGCTGGCGGAGGATATAGAAGACGTTGCGCAGGGTGCCATCCCGCCAGTTTTCGATGCGTTTCGGCTCCATTAGGCGCGCACCGCGGAAGGTGATTTCCCAGGCGCCCTCCTGGTTGAAGAGCACTCCGCCGGAATCGTCCTTGCCAAAAACCTGGCGCTCGCGGACCGAGGGCTTCCCCGGGACAGGAGTCAGGTAGCGCGTGTAGATCTTGGCGATATCGAGGCCTTGCAGCTCCTGCCGGAAGAACGAGTAGGCGCGGCCCGATTCCACGCGGTCTTCCATGGCGAGGTAGGCTGTGCCGCCCACGGCTTGGAGTGCCTGATGGACGACGCGTTGGCCGCGCTCGTAGGCGGTTTCGGCGGCCAGGGCGCCGGCGGCGAGCGCCAGCGATAGAAACAGCGGTCCGATGCTTTTCATTGCGGCCTTCGGGCAAGCTCCAGCGGGTTCAAGCCTGTATTGATCTTATAGTCTCTCACCACGACGTCGGAGAACTTACTCCCGCCCTGATTGATGGTGACCTTGAAAGGGACCTTGATGCCACCGGCATCGCGGAAATCGTCGTAGATTTCCTCCGAGTAGATGGGCGCGCCGCCGGCCTGCTGGGTATCGTAGGACACCCGCTTGAGCAAGTGAGTCAGCGGGTCGAATTCCAGGCTGGTCATCTGGCCGGTGGCATCGGCGATCTGCACGCTGGATTCATCGATCGCGTTGACAACGCGGCCTTCGAGGCGGTCGCTGAGCAGCAACCGGTAGTAGACGCGGAAGAGATCGCCGAACACCTGGCTGCGTGGCATGCCCGCCAGCGCGCCCCATCCCTGTGGGGTGGAGATCCAGCCGACCTTGCCGTCTGCGTACACGGTCACGCGGCCGGCGGGAAGGGTGGCATCCTGGCGGAAGGTGGTAGGCGCGACCCATTTTTCGATCTGGACGATTTTCGAGCCGCCGACGTTCGGCACGGCGGGAGCGATCGAGTATTCCGTGAGCATGGTGTAGTCTTTGACGGCGGCGAGTTTCTCGGCTCCGCCGGCGGCAGCCTGCGCCTGGAGCAGGATCTGCTTGCCTTCGGCGAGGCTGGCATCGCTGCTCTCGACGACTTCGGGTTTGGCTTCCGGGATGGCGAGGTCGAGTTTGGTCACCGGGCCCAGCTTTTCGAGCGGTTCGACGAACATGCTTGGGTTGGCCGCCACGACCACCGTGAGATTGGCGGGGTTGAGGAATTGTTTGGCCACGCGCAGCAGGTCGGCGCGCGTCACCGATTCGAGCGCCTTTTGATACAGCGGGAGGTAGTCCTTCGGATAGCCGTAGTAATCCAGCACCATTTGGCGCGCGAACAATTTGGTCTGGCTGTCGTGGGTGAAGACCAGGCGGTTGACCGCGGCATCCCGTGCATTCCTCCACTCGTCCTCCGTGACTTCGGCGGTGCGGAGGCGGTCGATCTCCTCCTGGATCGCCTTAATGGCGGCGACGGTGGAGATGCTCTTGGCGCTGCCGGAGATTTCGAACAGGCCCGGCCGCGCGTAGTCGGCGTTCCAGGTGGCGCTCGCGTCATTGGGAATGCCCAGTTTGGTGCGCAGGCGGTCGGCGATGCGGCTCTGCGGCCCGCCGCCCAGGATGCCGGCCAGGATTTCGAGCGCGGCATAGTCCTTGGCATTGTCCTTATCGGCGCGCTGGCCGCCGAGGTGGCCGATCGTAAAGAAAGTCTGTGGGGCATCCTTCTTTTCGGCGAGGAAGACGCCCGGCGAGGGCGCGTTTTTCACCTTGGCGAATTCGGGGACGGGCGGCTGCTGCACGGTCCAATCGGCAAAGAGCTTTTCGATCGAAGCCTTCATCTCGGCGGTATTGAAATCGCCCCAGACGCCGAGCATGACGTTGGCCGGAAAGAAGTATCGCTGGTGGAACGCGCGCAGGTCGTTGCGGGAAACGCGGTCGATGGTGGCGTACTCCTGCTGCCACCCGAAGGGCGCATCCTTACCGTAGATGAGGCTGGCGAATTCGCGGTGGGCGACGATTGCGGCATTGTCGTTGCGGTGCGCGACGGCGACGCGCAACTGGGTTTTGGCGAGTTCGATCTTCTCCCGGCGGAAACCGGGCTGGGTGAGCATTTCCTTGAACAGTTGGAGTGTGGCGGGGGCGTTTTCCTTCAGTCCGGCGAAGGACACCGTGCCGACGGAGTCGCCGATGGCGGTCTCCATGTTGGAGGCTGAATTGTCCAACAAGGTGTCAATCTGTTCCCCGGTTTTGAGGATGGTGCCGCCGGTGCGCATCGTGATTCCGGTCAGTTGGGCCAGGCCGATGCGCTGAGGCGGATCCCAGAGGCTGCCGGTGCGAACCAGAGCGATTCCGCCGACCACTGGCAGATCGTGATCTTCCAGCAGGGAGAGCTTCATGCCATTGGGTAGCGTGAAGGTGGCGGCATTCGGCGCCTGGATGGCGCGCAGTGGTGGATACTTGAGGTCCTTGGGCGAGAATGCGCCGCTGGCGGCAGCGGGCGCGGAAGCAGTTCCCCGGCCTCGTCCGGCGGTGGCGGGGGCGCCAGGGGCCTGGGTGCCGCCGCGCCCGGCGGCGGGTGGCGCGGGCTTCTCCGTCTTGGGCGCGCCTGGCGCCGGAATGCCCCCATCCTGCGCGCGGACGGCGGCCGCCAGGAGGAGAATGCCGAGAATGCGGCGCAAGGTTTTCATTGCGGACCTCCGGTTTTGCGCTCCGGCGGCTTGGGCGGCGGCGGAGCATCGGACTGGCCGGGCAGCACGGTATACACCGTGGTGCGGCCAGTGGCCACAAAGTAGCGGTTGGCTGCCCGCTGCACCTCCGCGGGGCTAACCCGATTCAGATCGTCCAGGGTGGTGAACAGTTTGCGCCAGTCGCCATAGCTAGCGGAGTGGAAGGCGAGCCGACCCGCCAGATCGCGGTTGCTGGTCATCCCGCGCATGAGGTTGGCCCGTCCCTGCGCCTTGGCCCGCGCCAGCAACAGCGGGTCGAGCGCGGTGGACTTGAAGCGCTGCAGCAGATCTTCCAGCGCCCGCTGAGTCTCTTCTACCGTATGGCCCGGCGCGGGCACCAGCAGGAAAACGAACAAATTGGGAAAGCGGCCATCGGGGTTGGTCGCCACCGCCTGGGCTTGCAGGGCGAGGCGTTTCTCCTGAACCAGCTCGTTGTAGAGCATGCCAGTCCGCCCCTGCGAGAGGAGAATCTGTATCAAATCGAGCGGGATATCGTCCTTATCGTATTGGCTGGGACGCTTGTAGCCGACCAGGGTGACGGGCTGTCCGGGCATCTCGAGGATCACGGTCTTTGGGCCATTCTGCGGCGGCTCCCGAGTGGTCTCCACTGGCGGCATCGGCTTGGCGGCCATGGGGCCGAAGTAGCGCTCCGCCAGGCGTTTGGCGTCCACCGCGGTGACGTCGCCCACGATGGCGACGGTAATGTTGCCGGGGACGTAATAACGCTCGAAGAAGGCCTGGGCCTGGGTGCGGCGGAGGTTTGGAATGTCGCTGGGCCAACCGCCGGACGGGTTGCGGTAGGGGTGAACCTTGAAGGCGGCCGACAGCAGCTCCGCCAGCAGCCTGGCCGGCGGGTTGGATTCCACACGCTGCCGATATTCCTCCAGCACCACATCGCGCTCCCCGTAGAACTCGCGGAAGGCAGGATGCAGCAGGCGCTGCGATTCCATGAGGAACCAGAGTTCCGCGCGGTTGGAGGGGAGGCTATAGGAAGACTCAGTAGAGGCGGTGGCAGCCAAGGAGGTGAAGTTGAGGACGCCGTTTTCCGCGAGGATGCGGAGGTACTCGCCGGACGCGGCCAGGCGCTGTGCGCTGTCGGCGGCCATGCGGAACTGACTGCGCAGCATGTCGACGCGCATCTGGTCGGCTTTGATGCCCTTATCGGCTTCCGCGTCCATGCGGTCGTAGGCCTCTTCGGCGGCGTCGAGCGCTTTCTTTTCCTCGGGCCAACTGCGCGTACCGATGGTCTCCGTACCCTTGAAGGCCAGGTGCTCGAACATATGGGCGAGACCGGTTTCCCCGGCGGGGTCTTGAATGCTGCCCACGTTCACCCTGGTATGAAACGACACCACGGGCGATTCGTGCCGTTCGAGCACGATGAAGTGCAGCCCGTTGGGCAGGGTAAACTCGCTTACCTTCTTTTGGAGTTCCTGGAACTCCTGGGCCTTTTTGGGGGGCTCCTGGAGATCCTGCGCGGACACAAGCAGACCCGCGGAGAGGATCAGGGAGCAGAGATCGAGACCACGCACGATTGACAACTCCTTCGGCAAGAGGGAAGTTCCGACTGCTTTTAAGAGGATAGCAAGCCCATCGGGGGGGGAGTACCCCTGAAGTACCGCCATGACTGTTGTTTGGCCGGAAGCTTCCACATAATGTACTCAGCCTCGGCAAAGATAAGGAAAGAAATCATGGATTCCACGGTGCTTTTGCAGAAACCGGCAGCCCAGCGCGATGCGATCGGCGGCGACCGTCGCCAGGACCGGCGATACCACCTGCAACTGGAGCTGAAATGGAAGCTCATCCGGCGGCGTCGCGTGCTGGATACGGGGACGGGACAGACCGTCGATGTCTCTAGCGGTGGAATCCTCTTCGACGCGGGACGCCATCTGCCGGAGGGGCTCAATGTGGAACTGTCGATTGCGTGGCCGGTGCTGTTACACAACGTGGCTCCGATGCAACTGGTAGCGGCCGGGAAGATCGTCCGCGGCGATGGCCGCCGGGTAGCGATCCAGACCATGCAGCACGAATTCCGCACGGTGGGCATTCCGAGTGAGCACCGCAACGTGCTGGCGGGAGCTACTCACAATCCGGCGATGCGGACCGGTGCGGCAACGTTCGCCGCGTTCGGCAAGCATTAAAGGGCGGCGGCGCCTCCGCGGGCCGGGGGGTGGCCCAATGCCACATAGTTTCTCCAATTGGGGCGGACCGCTGTGGGCGCTGTCCGCGCACAGGCGGCCACGTGAGTTCGCCTTCTCAACTACCGAGTGCGCCATGTTTAGCGGCCAATGTCCCGAGTGAGGGGCTCGCTGCCGCGATTGTGTGGAGGGCCGGATGGGGAGGTGTGAGGAACGAAGCCAAATCCGGGGCTTGGCGTTCGGCAAACCGGTGACAGACAGGACTGACAGCGAATTTCCGGCAAAGTCAGCCAGAAATTCATGTCAGTCTTGTCAGTCCCCGTGGGTTGCGAAACGAACCCAATTCCCGGGTTTTCCGTTTCGGGAGAATCGGTTACGGAGGAGTCCACGTCGGGTTGGTGCTGCCGGCGGAGAGCCTGGCGGCGTTCCAGTTCCCCAAGGTGGGTGAAGAAGGATCGCTCGGTATCGATGATGTGACGGTGGAGTCGGTTGAAGGATTCGGTGTTGTTGGCGAATCCGGCGCCGAAATCGGCGCCCCTTTTGGCTTCGTAGGCGACGGTGGCGCCGTGGTTGACGAGGTCGGCGGCGAGGAAGCGGTAGCGGCGCAGGAACCAGTCGTCTTTGATGAGGATGTCGACGAGAAGGCGCTCGACGAGGCCGATGGGCTGAAACTCGTGGTCGTACTCGTCGGCGAGAGCGGCGAGAACGGCGGGGTTTTCGCCGGAGGCGGCTTCGTTTCTGGCGTCGATGCCGGTTTTGAGAGCGTTCATGCGCGAGATGGCTTTACCTTGTTCGGTGCGAGGACCGGTGGAGAGCTGTGCATTAGAGCGATTGGCGAGAATTTGTTGCTGGGTTGCCATAGGGCCTCCAGCCACGACGGTAGCAGGCGAGCGGGGGCATTCTCGGGCGGCAGGACGGGAAGTGATTGAGGGGAAACGACGAAATAAAAAAATGTTTGAGTGACGGTTAAATGAGTCTGAGGAGTAGCGACGGCAGGCCGGGGCATCGGTGAATGCTTGGCGGGTGCGCACGTCACCGGGGTGTCACGGGAGGAATCGTGGGGGATCCCAAGCTTCCCAGATGGCGACTTCGGGACTGCGGACGCGCTGAAGACATGGAGCTTGCGACGGCACCAGCCGTAGGCTAACGGTGCCGTGGGTTTCGAACAATGCACGGATGGACTCTTCCGAAGCCCCAAAACTGAGGTTTCCAACGACCGGTCTCGCGGGCCAGGACTTTGTGCCCTGCCGCAGCACCAACTTCCGGGCGGTGCCCGCCGGCGGCGGATGCGCCGGTGCGTGATCCCGGCAAACCGGCGCGCGGCTTCCCAGATGGCGGAGTCACACCAGGCGGGGGCCCGCCAGTGTTTTTTGGGGTTCCCATTATTGCTATTGTGGGAAGCGGAAAGGTGCGAAAAGGAGGACATTTATGAAGCGAATCGTCTTGCTGCTCGTCAGCCTGTTTGTCGTGTTCCTGTCCACGGGCTGCGGCCCCAGCGACGCAGAGAAGCGTGCCCAGCAGGTCGCCCAGGCCAAGGACGACGCGCTGAAACTGCGCCAGCAATTGGCCCAGGCCAAGTCCGGCGCCGATGCCGAAAACGTGCGCCAGCAGATCAT
>JADGNT010000661.1 GCA_017883345.1 Candidatus Solibacter sp.
TCGCTGAGGAAACTGGGCAGATGGCTGGCGGGCTTGAGCGGGGCGTCCTTGGCGTGGCACTTCTCGCAACTGAAGGGATTGTCGATTTCGGTGTGACACACCAGACAATCGGCCATCTGGGGCATGGCGGCGGGGGTGACCCGGTCGGATTCCAGCAGTCCGCGATGGCAGGCTTGGCAGGCATCCTGCGTGTTCAAATGGCGGCGGATGTCGCCCGGCGGCTGGAGGTAGTTCTTCTTGTCGATGGCGGCGGCAAGGAGTGGCGCCAGGTTGCCCATCTTGAGGTGCAGGGCGTGGTTGAAGCTGGCGACGCGGGTCGCTGGCGGCGCCGGGATTTGAGCATCCTCGTGGCATTGGAGGCAGACGGTTTTCGCGGGCAGCAGGTTGTCGGATGCCTTGGTGCTGCCCGCCGCCGCGGTGTGGCATGTGATGCACGGGAGTTGGAGGCCGAGGTGGAACTTATGCGAGAAGGGCGCGGCATACGACATACCCCAGGCCGCGCCCCACGCGATCAGCATGACGGCGAGCCGTTTCACCCCTTGTAGCTCAAATGCCAGATGCGGTTGTTGCCGTCTTCAGAGATCAGCAGGCTGCCATCGGGCAGTTGCAGGATGCCGACGGGACGGCCCCATACTTCGCGCTGGTCCGGCCCGAGCATCCAGCCGGTAAGGACTTCGCGCATGGCGCCGGAAGGCTTCCCATCCTTGAAGGGGATGAAGGCGATGGACTGGCCGACGCGCTGGGAGCGGTTCCATGATCCGTGGAAGGCGAGGAAGGCCCCGCCTTGGTATTCCTTGGGGAACTGCTTACCGGTGTAGAAGATGAAGTCCAGCACGGCGACGTGGGAGCCGAGCAGGACGTCGCCCTGAATCGTCTTGGCCACGAGGTCCGGGCGCACGCCTTTGTTGCGGGGGTCTTCGTGGGGCCCGGCATAGGCGAACGGCCAACCGTAAAAGGCGCCTTTCTGGATGTGGGTGAAGAAGTCGGGGACCAGGTCATCGCCCAGTTCGTCGCGCTCCTGTACGGCCGCCCAGAGGGTGTCGGTGCCCGGGTAATAGCGCATCCCGATAGGGTTGCGGGTGCCGTCGGCGAAAATTTCGTGGCCGCTGCCGTCGGGGTTATAACAGTTGATGGCGGCGCGCTTCGGATCTCCGCCCGGGGAGACGTTGGACGCGGAACCGACGCCCACACAGAGGCGCTTGCCGTCGCGGGAGAAGAGCAGGCTGCGCGTCCAGTGTCCGCCACTGAAGCCCTTGAGCGAGGCAATCTCCTGGCCGGGACCGGCGGTCATCGCCTTGGCATCGTACTTGTACCGCTTGATGGATTCGGGCTCGCCGACGTAGAGGTATCCATCCTGGATCGCCAGGCCGTAGGGACGGTCCAGGCCCTCGATAAGAGCTTTGCGCTGCTTGCCTTGGAGGACGTAGACGGCGCCGTCGGTGCCGCGAGCGGCATCGGAGAGCAGGATTTCGTTGCTCGGGCCGAGCAGCATGAAGCGTGGGACCTTGAAGCCTTCCTGGTAGATTTCCACCTGGAAGCCGGCCGGGACGCTGAGTTTGGCGCCTTCGGGTTGCGGGATCACGCGCGGCCGGTTGTTGGCTGTGGGCGTGGCAAAAGGCGCGGGCAGATCTTTCTGCTGCGCGTAGAAGATGGCGCTGGCTGCGACGAGCAGAGCGCTACCCAGGACGATTCCTCTGAGGTGCATACCCATATGATGCCACGGGCAGGTGGAGGGTTCTCGAAAAAAAAGAATGGCCGCCGATGAACGCCGATAAACGCAGATAAGACAACAGCAAATTCTTATCCGCGTTTATCGGCGTTCATCGGCGGCCCATAGAACTTTTCCACAGATCCTCAGCCCAGGCTTGAGAGTGAAGGATTGCAGGGTTATCGTGCCGCCATGAGCGCGCGCAGGCGGCGCGCCCGTTCGGGGGCGCGAAGCTGGCGGAGCGCTTTGGCTTCAATCTGGCGAATGCGTTCGCGCGTGACGTCGAATTCCTGGCCGATCTCTTCCAGCGTGTGCTCGCGCTCGCAGCCGATGCCGAAGCGCATGCGGATCACCTTCTCCTCCTTGGGGGAGAGGGTTTTGAGGATGCCGGCGGTCTCATCGCGAACGTTGGATTCAATCACGGCATCGACGGGGGAGCCCACCCAGCGGTCTTCGATGAGATCGCCAAGGGCGGATTCGCCGTCGCGGCCAACCGGGGTTTCGAGCGACACCGGGTCCCTGGAGATGGTCTTCAGCTTCTGGACCTTCTCCACCGGGATATCCATCCGGCGGCCAATTTCGTCATTTGTAGGAGTACGCCCCAGTTCCTTCTCCAGTTCGCGCGTTGCCCGCAGGAACTTGTTCATGCTTTCGTTCATGTGAACCGGGATGCGGATGGTGCGGGACTGATCGGCGATGGCGCGGGTGATGGCTTGCCGGATCCACCACGTGGCGTAGGTCGAAAACTTGTAGCCGCGGCGGTATTCGAACTTGTCGGCGGCGCGCATGAGACCAATATTGCCCTCCTGGATCAGGTCCAGGAGGTGAAGTCCGCGGTTCACGTATTTCTTGGCAACGGAGACGACCAGGCGGAGGTTGGCCTCGACCAGGTCCTTTTTGGCGCGCTCGGCTTCGGCTTCGCCATGACGGATCACGGTCATGCTGTGCTTGAGTTCGGGCAGGGTGGCGCCGGCGGTGGCTTCACGCTTCTTGATTTCGCGCTTCAACTCCCGCAGGCGGAGTTGCTGGGTGGGGTTGGCGCGCACTTCGAGGCGCTTGATTTCGCCATCGAGATGGCTGATTTCATCCACCGCGCGTTCGATTTCGCGGGCAAATTCCTTCCATTTGATGAGGCGGAAGGGGGCGCGGCGAATGGCCAGGGAGGTTTCCACCTTGGCGCGGTTTAGCTTGGCGCTGAGACGCTTGCGGGGCTTCTTGCTGGCCGCTGGGGTGGTTTCCACCTTCTCTTCCAACTGCTGTAACTTCTTGTGCAGAAGGATGATATCGGCGAAGTGCTTGGCGGCGTCGCTGCGCACTTTGATGTCCGCCGGCGAGCCTTCCTCGACGTCCCCAAGATCCACCACGCTTTCAATCTCGATAGCGGCCTTCTTCAGTTGGTCGGCCACATCCACAACCACACGCTGTACCAGGGCGCTCCGGCTGATCGCCTTCTGCATGCGCAACTTGCCGCGTTCCATGCGGCGCGCCAGATCGACTTCGCCTTCGCGAGTCAAGAGCGGAACGGCACCCATTTCGCGGAGGTACACACGGACCGGGTCGTCCGTGTAGATAGACTCTTCCACCGGGGCAGGGTGCAAAAAGTCGGCTTCATGGGCGGCCTCCGGATCGAAGAACTTGGGGTCTTCTTCGAAATTAAGGCCCAAGCTCTCGGGGTTCTCCGCTAAAAATTGATCTTCGAATTGATCCACTTAAGACTCACCTCCCCCACAGGCACACGACCGTACGCAGATCGGATGTCAGGGAATGGGGTTCTAACTGAAAGAAAATCGGCTTGCTCTTGCTGGGCTTGCTTCTACCAGACCAGCCCGAAGTGTTGAGAACAAAGGGTGCATTCGGGGTTCGGCTTTCATCTGATGGTATCATCATTCGTCAGCAAAGTTAAAGTCCTATTTTTAAAGATGTCTTAAAATCG
>JADGNT010000662.1 GCA_017883345.1 Candidatus Solibacter sp.
ATGTCCACTGTGAACCAGTCCACTGTGAACCGCAGGGAGTTTCTGGAGATCGCCGGCGCGGGTCTGCTAATCGTGGCGACGGCGCCCATCTCGGATGCCCAGAGGGGGTCGGATGCCCAGAGGGGAGGCGGAGCCGGAACCCTTGAAACCAGGCTGCACATCGGGGAAGACGGATTCATCACCGTGCTGAGCGGGAAGGTCGAGGAAGGGCAGGGCGCGCTCACCGAGTTGGCGATGGCCGCGGCGGAAGAACTGCGAGTGCCCCTCGACCGCGTGCGCATGGTGATGGGCGACACGGACCAGACGCCCAACGACGGCGGCACCTCCGGCAGCACAACCACACCGCGTACCGCCCCCCTGGTACGCCGGGCGGCTGCCACCGCGCGCGAACTGCTGCTGGCCACGGCCGGCCGGCAGTTCGGCCAGCAGTTCCCCGTGGATGCCGCCGCGCGGCTTGAAGTACGCGATGGCGCTGTCCAGTACGCCGGTAAGAAGTACGGCTACGCCGATCTGGCCCGTTCGCCCGAACTCGCCGCGGCCTACAAAGAGGCGTTGCCGGCCAACACCACGGTCACCCCGGCCAAGGACTGGCAGCTCTTGGGAAAGCCCCAAGTCCGGTTGGACATTCGCGAGCTTGTCACCGGCGCGCATCGCTTCCCCAGCGACATCGTGCGGCCGGGCATGCTCTACGGCCGCGTGCTGCGCGCGCCGTCCTACGGGGCGGCACTGGGCAGCGTAGACCTTTCGGAGGCGCGGAAGATGCCGGGCGTGACGGCGGTGCGTGAGGGCGATTTCGTCGCCTGCGCCGCGCCCACCACGTTCGCCGCCCGAAAGGCCTTGGCGGCGATCTCCACCACAGCCCGGTGGAAGACCGTCGAGCAGCCATCGAGCGACGATCTCTTCGGCTACCTGAAGCAGCATGCCAAGCCGCAGGAACGCCCCCAGGCGCCGGGCCGTGGCTCGGTGGAGAAGGGGTTGGCCGAGGCGCGCACCAGGTTGAAGGCATCGTACCAGGTGCCTTATGTGCAGCACGCCCCCATGGAGCCGCGCGCCGCGGTGGCGGAGTGGCAGGACGGCCGGCTCACGGTCTGGACCGGTACCAGCAATCCGGCGAGCGTCCGCCAGCAACTCGCCGGGACGTTCGGCGTCGCGCCAGATCGGGTGCGCGTCCTTGTGCCTCACTTCGGCGGAGGCTTCGGAGGCAAACACACCGGAGAGGCGGCTACCGAGGCGGCCCGCCTCGCCAAGGAGACGGCGCACCCGGTGGCGGTGCAGTGGACGCGCGCGGAAGAGTTCACGTGGGCCTATTTCCGCCCCGCCGCGCTGATTGAAATCGAGGCCGGCCTGGACGCGGGCAATGCCATCTCGGCCTGGGATTTCACGAACTACAACTCCGGAGCGTCGGCGCTGGACACCCCGTATCGCATCCCCAATACGCGGGCCAGGTTCGTCGCATCCGATCCGCCGCTGCGGCAGTCCTCGTACCGGGTTCTGGCAGCCACGGCCAACAACTTCGCGCGGGAGGCGTTCACCGACGAACTGGCCGAAGCGGCGGGCAAAGATCCCCTGGAGTTCCGGCTCTCTCACCTCGACAACGAGAGAATTAGAAACGTGCTGAACGCCGCCACCCAACGATTCGGCTGGGTGGAGCGGCGCAAGAAGCGGCGTCCGGGAACCGGCATCGGCCTCGCCTGCGGGACCGAAAAGAATTCGGTGGTGGCGGCCTGCTGCGAGGTGGAGGTGGATCGCGCCAGCGGCGCACCGCGGTTGATCGAGGTGGTCCAGGCCTTCGAGTGCGGGGCCATCCTGAATCCGGCCAACCTGCGGTCTCAGGTGGAAGGATGTGTCATGATGGGCGTCGGCCCGGCACTGCGGGAGGAGATCCTGTTTCAGGACGGCAAGCTCACCAACGCGCGATTCGCGACGTACCGCGTGCCGCGATTCCGTGACGTTCCCAAACTGGACGTGATCCTGCTGGACCGCAAGGATCTCGAATCGGCGGGGGCGGGAGAGACTCCCATCATCGCCATCGCGCCGGCGATCGCGAACGCGGTGTTCGACGCCACGGGGAAGCGGGTCCACTCCATGCCGATCCGCGCTCCGCGCGGGTAGTGGCTGGGCGCTAGAGAGCTTTCCGCCGGACAATGCCGTCATGGTCGCGCATGTCCTGCGGCAGTACTATTCCGGCCTATAGCGCCGGCGCGGCTTCTGGCGGAGCCCGATCTTCTGGGCGGTGGCCAGAAGATCAACCGCCCACCCAACTGCCCACCCAGATTCGCTCCCAGGGTACTCAATTTCGCTGGAGCGTTTGCCCGTAAGTTATTGATTTTTATGGTGCGCCCGGACAGAGTCGAACTGCCGGCCTGCTGGTTCGTAGTTAGCTGGTAGGCTGTCCACTGCTTCCGCTGCCGTATTGTTTTGTTCGCGATACGCCTTCCTTACGTCGTGAATTGTCCGCAGATTCCGCATGTGTCCATCCGTCTGGCTGTCAGATTGGCTGTCAATTTTTCAGGGTTTCAAATCCGCGTGTTATCCCTTAAGTATCGAGTTATCCCTTAAGTATCAAGAGAAGATGCGAAGTGCGCCCACTTTCGGTTGCGTTGGGGGCTCCATCAGGGGGCTTTGCCCCCCGATACCCCCCAGGATTTAACCGCTTTTGCGCCTTAAGAATTGGGCCTTTCAAAGCCTTTCAGCGCGGGCCGTTTGCCTGAAAGTCTCGAAACTGCTACGATGATTCCGACCTGACCGGAGGATAGGGCAACGCAGGGATGCGACCCGAGCGCCGCGCCAGGTGCCGAGAGAATTGGCAGAAGGGGCCTGGTTCACTTCCAGGCTCCTCCATTTTGAGTCCCCTCGCGCCAAAGCAGTCTGGTCCCATGAGGACGCATTCAAATTTGCATTGCTATCCACGAGGGTCTTTGCGGCGCGCGAAGGTTACCGTTTTTTGCCCGATGAAGCCCCCGAGCCACCCCAGCGCCACAATGATCGGAAGGAACAGCGAGTTATGCAAACCAAGCCGCCCCCCAAAGGCCAAGGTCACCGCCAAACTCAGCAGACCGGCCAGAATACCTACGATGAGACCACTGATAATACTGGCCCCCTCAGTTCTTCGAGCAACCCTGAAGGCCAAAAGCAACGTCAGGACCATCTCAAGCCACGGCATCAATTTGGGACTGACGCTCGCGGCAAAATGATTAATGGCAGTTTGGTCGGGAGCGCCCCGAGCCTGAAAAGCCAAGACAAACGCGTAGACAGTAATGATGACAATCGGAATAAGGAAACTCAGCGCAATGACTGCAAACGCAGCGCCGAGGACGCGGCGCCAGCGGATTTTTGATAATGAGTAGCTCATTCCGGCAACCCGGAATTTTAATTTCGGACTCCCGGGTCCTGTCCAGTATACACTGCGCCGAGAACTCAGTCAAAAACCAAATGCACTGTGATAGTGTGCTGCGCGTACTGCCGGCATCGGAACGTCGAACCGGGGACGGGTGCCTCCCTGCTCGGGGAGCGTTGTGACGAATGCGGGCATAGTCTGGAGTTCTATACGAGGGTGGAGTGCCCCCACTGCGCTGCGAGCACTCGCTTAGAGTCTCTATCGTCACGACAACGAACCCCTTGTATGGCTGCGTTCGCGTG
>JADGNT010000663.1 GCA_017883345.1 Candidatus Solibacter sp.
TGCCTGCCGTGTCGAGACTCGTCTCGACACCTGTTCGCGAGCGTGACACAGAGTCGAAGGCGAGCGTCGGCAGGAGTGCCGACGCGGCAGGCACGAGTGCCTGCGCCACGGTGACCCACCCCCGCATCCTGATCCTGGTCGGCGCCAACGCGCAGTGTACCATCGTCGAAACCTACAAGGGCACCGGCACCTACTTCACCAACGCCGTCACCGAAATCGTGGTAGGCGACCGGGCCGTGGTGGATCACTATAAACTTCAGCAGGAATCGCTTGCCGCGTTCCACATTGCGACCCTCGCAGCCACCATCGGACGCAGCGCCGCATTCGCCTCGCATTCCATTTCCCTCGGCGGCGCGCTGGTCCGCAACGACGTCAACGCCACCCTCTCCGAAGGTTCCGACGCCACGCTGAACGGCCTCTACATCGTCAACGGCACGCAACACGTCGATAATCATACGATGATCGACCACACCATGCCGCACGGCACCAGCCACGAGCTCTACAAGGGCATCCTCGACGGCAAGGCACACGCCGTCTTCAACGGCAAAATCATCGTCCGCAAGGACGCCCAGAAGACCGATTCCAAGCAGACTAACAAGAACCTGGTCCTCTCCGACGACGCCGTGGTGGATACCAAACCCGAGTTGCAGATCTTCGCCGACGATGTGCGCTGCACCCATGGCGCCACCATCGGCCAGCTCGACGGCGAAGCGCTCTTCTACCTGCAATCGCGCGGCATCGGCAAAAGCCAGGCCCGCAGCCTGCTGACTTACGCTTTCGCGCAGGACGTGGTGGATCGCATCAAAGTACAGTCTTTGCGCGATTCGCTGGAACGGATTCTTTTCGAGAAATTTCATGAGCACGCTGAGTAACCCAGTTTCCACCGGTGCCACAGCCGGTGCCACGGCCGGTTTTGACGTGGAGAAGATCCGCCAGGATTTCCCGGTCCTCAAGCAGAACATCCACGGCAAGCCGCTGGTGTACCTGGATAGCGCCGCCACCGCCCAGAAGCCCTTCGCGGTGATCGATGCCATCCGCCGCTTCCATGAAGTGGACTGCGCCAACATCCACCGCGGGGTTCACGAGCTGTCCCAACGCTCCACCGCCGCTTACGAGGAAACCCGCTCCAAGGCCAGGCGCTTTCTGAACGCGCGCAATAAGAACGAACTCATTTTTGTCCGGGGCACCACCGAAGGCATCAACCTGGTCACCAGTTCCTGGGGCCGCAAGAACGTGCAGGAAGACGACGAGATCGTTATCTCGGCCATGGAGCACCACTCCAACATCGTCCCCTGGCAGATGTTGTGCCAGGAGAAGGGCGCCAAACTGCGCGTCATTCCCATGAACGACCGCGGCGAACTCCTCATGGAGGAGTACCAAAAGTTGCTCAATCCGCGCACCCGAATGGTGGCCGTCACCCACGTCTCTAACGCGCTCGGCACCATCAACCCGATCAAGCAGATCATCGACATGGCCCACGCGGCCGGCGCCCTGACGTTGATCGATGGCGCCCAGGCCACGCCCCACATGAAGGTGGACGTGCAGGCGCTCGACGCCGATTTCTATGCCTTCAGTGGCCACAAGGTTTTCGGCCCCACCGGCATCGGCATCCTCTACGGCAAGACCAAACTGCTCAACGCCATGCCTCCTTATCAGGGCGGCGGCGACATGATCAAGGTGGTCACGTTTGAGAAGACCACCTACGCCGACATACCGTACAAGTTCGAAGCCGGCACGCCCAACATCGCCGGCGGCATCGGACTCGGTGCCGCGCTGGATTACGCCAACCAACTGGGTATCGATCGGATTGCGGCCTACGAACATGCCCTCCTCGCCTACGGCACCGAAGCCCTCACCCAGATCCCCGGTTTGCGCCTCATCGGCACGGCGCGCGAAAAGGCCAGCGTCCTCTCCTTCGTCATGGAAGGCATCCACCCCCACGATATCGGTACCCTGCTCGATAGACAGGGCATCGCCGTGCGCACCGGCCACCACTGCGCACAGCCGGTCATGGACTTTTTCAACGTACCCGCCACCACCCGCGCCTCGCTCGCCTTCTACAACACCTTCGGCGAAATCGACGCGCTCGTCGCCGGCCTCCACAAAGTGAAGGAGGTTTTCGCCTAATGGTCCACGATCTCTACCAGGAAATCATTCTCGATCACAGCAAGCGTCCGCGGAACTGCCATTCCATGCCGGACGCCACCCGCCAGGCCGATGGCTACAATCCTCTCTGCGGCGACAAGCTGAAGCTGTTCGTCAAAGTGGAAAACGACATCGTCGTGGACGTCAGCTTCGTTGGCTCCGGCTGCGCCATCTCCACGGCTTCGGCCTCCCTGATGACCGAGAGCCTCAAGGGTAAAACCCGCCAGGAAGCGCTCAAGCTGCTGGAGAAGTTCCACGAGTTGCTGACCACCGATACCGCCATCAGCCAGGACCTGGGCAAGCTGGTCGTCTTCTGCGGCGTGCGCGATTACCCGGCGCGCGTCAAGTGCGCCACCCTGGCGTGGCATACCTTGAAATCCGCCCTGAGCACCGAGATCGCCGAGCCGGTAACCACGGAATGACGATTTTGGACCACCACCGTACTTCTCCCGCCGCCACGTGCGCGGGCTTCGGCGGTAACCACCCCTGTAGCGTAGCCTTTCAGGCTGCCATGACCCCATTCTTGGGGGCATTCTTATGAATTTGAAAGACCAAATTATCGCCGCATTCAAGAAGGTCTACGACCCGGAAATGCCGGTCAACATCTACGAGCTCGGCCTGATCTATGGCATTGACGTCGATGCGGCCGGGCAGGTCGCCATCCGCATGACCCTGACCGCGCCCAACTGTCCCGTGGCCGGCAGCCTGCCGGCCGAAGTGGAACGCGCCGCGCGCGCCGTCCCCGGCGTCACCGGCGTCAAGCTGGAACTCACCTTCGATCCGCCCTGGACCAAGGCGCGCATGTCCGAAGCCGCCAAGCTGGCCATGGGCATCGAAGACCTCATTCCCATCTCGAGGCTGCGCCGATGAAGTTGAGCGCCAACGAAGAGTACGGCCTGCGCTGCCTGGTCCGCATCGGTTACGCGGGCGAGGGTGGCAGCCTGACGATTCCCGAAATGAGCCAGGCCGAGGGAGTTTCCCCCGCCTACGCGGCCAAGATCCTGCGCGTCCTCCGCAAGGGCGGATTCGTCAAAGCGGCGCGCGGCAAGGACGGCGGCTACACCCTCGCCCGTGCGGCGGAAGCCATCGTTATCGGCGACGTCATGGACGCGCTCGGCGGGCGCATCTTTGAAAGCAGCTTCTGCGACAGCCACTCCGGCCAGGCGGCCATCTGCACCCGCTCTGTCGATTGCTCCGTGCGTTCCCTCTGGCGCGCCGTACAGGTGGCGGTGGATCAGGTGCTCAGTAAAGCGACCTTGCGCGATCTGTTACAGAACGAAGAAGAGATGAATACCTGGGTCCGGACCATTCCGGGCGCCAAGGGTTTGCACGTGATTCAGTGAATCGGGGACTCTCGGCGGGGTGCTCTCGGGTCAGGCGCGCCGCGTCTGCCCGAGCCGGTAGATCAACACGCCGGCCATATTGCTCACCACCACCACGGCGCAGATTTTTCCCGCGAACGCCAACCGGCTGACCACGTCCACCAC
>JADGNT010000664.1 GCA_017883345.1 Candidatus Solibacter sp.
CCGCTTCACCGCCCAATCGCCCGCCGCCCGGTATCCCTTCGAACTTTGCAGGCGCGGACCGTTTACATCGGTGAGGTAGAAAACGTGATCCATCACCTTTGAATTCTGCCCCAGGACTTCTTCCTTGATTCGATGGATCGTGTTGAGATCTACCTTCTCCGTCTGCTGCGCGACCGATAGCAGGGGAGCCAGCAAAAGCAGGGGTGCGGCGAGTAGTATTTTCTTCATATGGCTTTAAGTGTTTGAGGATTCCAAACTATTTAATGGCGCACAGACCACGCGCCGGGTTACCTGGGCGCGGAGATTTCCGTCCCGCGCACGCCACCGTAGGTGTGAATCCTGCTCCCTCCGTCAACTTCGTTTTCGCGTTTGCTCTTCTCTCCGGAAACCGCTTCTCAACTCGTTGATTCTTCGTCGCAGCACTGTAGCGTAGCCTTTCAGGCTGCCATGCCCCCATTCCTGGGGGCATTCTTCCCGGGTTTCCCATCCCATTCCACCACGGAGTCCGTCCGTGGCATTGAACTCTGCGTTGAATCGGCTTTCTCCCTGGGTCCGCCTTCGCCACGCTCAGCGCGCCATCCGCCGCTCGATCTCGGCCAGCAGTTCCGCCTCGCCCTCAATCCGCATGCCGATCTTTAACCAGTAGAGAGGCAGCGGCGCCAGCAGTTCGTCGGCGCCATCGCACAGATTGACGGCGTCTTTCTCCGTCGTCACCACCGCCATCGCGCCCTTGCGCCGGAACTGCTCCGCCATCCGCTTCAACTGGTTCGGCAGGTACCGGTGATGATCCTCGAACTCCACGCAGTCCACGTACCTCGTGCCCAGGGCGTCCAGCGTCCGGTAGAAACTCCGCGGATTCCCCAAACCGCAGAACACGCCCGCCCGCGCCAACTTCATTTCCCCGGCGGGGATTTTCCGCCCCGTCCGATGCTCTACCCACCACTCGGCCTCGATGCGCGCCCGAAAGACCGGCGCCCGCGGATTCCAGCGCCGCACCTCCCGCTCCGTCGCCGGCCCCAGATCGCTCGCCTCGCTGCGCGTAATCACAATCGCGTCCGCCCGCGCCAATGCCTCCACTGGTTCCCGCAACCGCCCCACCGGAAAAACTTCGCCTCCGCCAAACGGATTCAGCGCGTCCACCAGCACCACATCGAAATCCCGCGCCAGCTTCACGTGCTGGAACCCATCGTCCAACAACATCACGTCCGTGCCGAACTTCTCCCGCAGCAACTTTCCCGTGCGGTACCGGTCCGCCCCGATCCCCACCGGCGCCACCCGCGCCCGCAGGAAAATCTGCGGCTCGTCGCCCGATTCCTCGGTGCGCACCGCCGCGCCCACCTCCAGCGCCAGGGCAGGTACCGGCGACCTCCGCCCGTAGCCGCGCGTCAGAATCCCCGGCCTCCGCCCGCGCTCCCGCAATAACTCCGCCAGACGCAGCACGCATGGGGTCTTCCCCGTTCCACCCATCGTGAGATTGCCCACGCTGATCACCGGCACGTCCAGCTTGTACCGCCGCGCATAGTCCCGCTGCTGCCGCCGCCGGCCCTCCCAGCGCCACACCCGCGCCAGCGCCCATGCCGCCAGATACCAGGGCATCGCCGGACGGTACCGCGGCACCCGATAGACTTCGCGCATGGCCGCCACCGCGCGCGCCGTGGCCCCGCGCCGCGCCTCCGCGCACTCGCGCGCCCGCGCCCCGACACCGCCATCGTCCGCCAGCACCCGTTCCACTGCGTCCGCGAGTTCCTCCGCCCCGCCCACCTCCACCACCGCACGGGCCGCGCGAAACTCCTCCGCGACGCCCGCGAAATTCTCCATGTGCGGCCCCACGATCACGGCTTTCCCGAACAGCGCCGGCTCCAGAATATTGTGTCCCCCACGCGCCGCCAGCGTCCCCCCCATGAACACGCAATCCGCCAATCCAAACAGTCCCCCAAGTTCGCCGATGGAATCCAGCAGCAGCACGCCGGGTGGGCTCTTGCCCTGCTCATCCAGGCGGGACCGCCGGATATACGCAATCCCCGCCGCCTCCAGCTTGCCGGCCACCACATCGAACCGCTCCGGCTTGCGCGGCACCAGCATCAGGAAAACGCCCCGCATCTTGCGCCACGCCGCGATTACCGCGTCGTCTTCATCCACCCGCTCGTCCGCCATCGTGCTGGCCGCGATCCACACCTTCGCCGGCCGCACGCGTTCCATCAGTTGCACCACCGGCGACCCCGCATCCGCCGCCCGCGCCGTAAAATCGTACTTCAAATTCCCGCCCAGCGAGACCCGCTCGGCGCCTATCGCGAGGAACCGCTGCCGCATCTCCTCCGTCTGCGCCAGAATCGTATCCACCGCCGCCAGCACCACCGGAAACACCCGCCGCAGCCGCACATATTTGGGCAGGGCCCGATCCGAAATCCGCCCGTTGACCATCGCCATTCCGGCGCCGGTGCGCCACACCTCGCGGAACAGATTCGGCCAGATCTCCGTCTCCGCCACCACCACCAGTGCCGGCTTCAGCGCGCGGAGCACGCGCCGCACCACGAACACATAATCCACCGGCGCGAAGAAGATTCCGTCGGCCGTCCCGCTGAGCTTCTGCTCCGCCGTGGCGCGCCCCGCCAGCGTCGAAGTGGAGACAAACAGCCGCGATTGCGGAAACTCCGCGCGCAGTCCCCGCGCGAACTCCACGCACGCCAGAATCTCCCCCATCGAAACTGCATGCAACCAGATCGCGCCCGGACCAATCTGTCTAAACGAGTGCGGAAGAAATCCGAACCGCTCCGGCAAACTGCGCCAGTAACCGCGGTTCCCTAAGCCGCGCCAGACGAAATACAATAATAGGGCGGGCAGCGCGCCCGCCTGAAGGACCCGGTAGAGGAAATAGATGCCTTTTGTTTTCAAAAGCTTGGCTCTTCTCTTGAGTATATCCGCGGGCTTTGCGGCGGACAAGGAGACGCCCTTCAAGGCCGCTCCTGCCGCCAGTTACCCCAGCCACCAGAGCAACGCACAGATTACCATTGGTGTGGACCCCTACGTCACCGCCGGCAAAGTAGCGCTCGCCTTTGGCAAGCTCAACCCCAACCAATACGGCGTCCTCCCCGTGCTGGTCGTCATCCAGAACGATAGCGGCAAGGCCATCCGCCTCGACCGTCTCAAGGTCGAATACGCCGGCCCCAATCACGGCCGCGTCGAGGCCACCCCCGCCAAGGATGTGCGGTACCTTAGGCCGCCCCAGCGCCCCGGCGCAATCGACGGCCCCATGGGCAAAGTCAAAGTGCTCAAGACCAAGAAGAACCCGCTGGACGCTTGGGAAATCGAAGGCCGCGCCCTGGCCGCGCAGATGCTCCCGCCCGGACAGTCGGCCAGCGGCTTCTTCTATTTCCAGACCGGCCTGCAGCGCAACGCCACCCTCTACCTGAAGGGCCTCTACGAAGCCGCCACCGGAAAAGAGATCCTCTACTTCGAACTCCCGCTGCAATAATTCATCGGGCCGCCGATAAACGCGGATGAACGCCGATAGAAAACCAAAGCGATATCGGCGTTTATCGGCGTTCATCGGGTACACCAGGCTAAGCCTGGCTGATCTTGTGAATTGAAAGGAATTCACCATGTAAATTGCTCGTTCGTGCATGTAGCGGAA
>JADGNT010000062.1 GCA_017883345.1 Candidatus Solibacter sp.
GCATCGTTGGTCAATTGCCGCACTGCGATTGAAAAGGTGGCGGCGGCGCTGCTCACGTTGGTCAGGGTCAAAGTGCGGTTGACGGGCAACACCGTGGGGACGGGCCCGAAGGAGATCGCCGCCGGTTCAAGGGTGGCGGCCACCTTCACCGCATCCGCGGCATTCAGCTTGCCGGCCCCCGCATCGGTCACGTGGACGCCGCCCAGCAGGTCCGCGGTCGCTGTATTCACCACGGCGGATTTCAAGCGGCCGGCCGTATTCAGGCTGGGGTTTTGGGCTTTCGCCATCGCCGCCACGCCGGCCACAAACGGCACGGCATAGCTGGTGCCGTTCACGGTGGTGTAACCGGTGGCGTTGTAGGTATCCGAATTGGGGTCGAACTTCTGGGTCGCGGTGTAGATGTTGGTGCCTGGCGCCACCAGTTCCGGCTTGAGCGCGAAATCGCGGACCGCCGCGAAATTGCCCACGCTCGGCCCGCGCGAGGAGTACGCCGCCACCGTGTTCACCTGCGGGTTGTCGGCGGCCGCGTAGGCGGGGTCGACGGTTACGGTCGCGTTGGGATTGGCTGCGAGAAAGGTCTTCAATGCCTTGCCGTCGCTATTGCCGATCAGCACCGCCGGTTTGCCGGTATCCTGTACGTACATGCGGGTGGTCACATCGTCAATGCCTTCCGTCTGATAAACGATAGCGCCGATGGCGCCGGCGGCCTGGGCGAAGTTGACCTTGATGCTGAAGAAGCAGGTGCCGCGCTGGATCAGCGCCCACGCGCCGGTGAGCGACCCCGCGGGCATTGCGTTGCAGGCCAGCCCGCTATCGCCCACCGTAGTCACGTCCTTGACTGGCGCCGTCAGTGGCGAACTGATTTTCGGGCCGTCGCCAACCAACCCACGCAGCTCGCCCAGGCCACCGGCGCCGTTGACGCGCACGGTCTGGTACACCAGGTGACTGTTGGCCGAAGCTCCCACTGCAATCGCGCTTGGCGCGGTGCCTGGCGAACTCACGGTATAGCGGGTCACGCCATGCTGTCCGATATCGCCCCCGTTGCCGGCCGCCGCCACCACTAGGGTCCCGAGACTGGCCGCGTTTTCCACGGCTTGCGCGCCCACGTCGCAGATTGGGTCGCCGCACACTCCGATGCCGGCATCCAGCGGACCGAAGTAGGCCGGGTCGCCCTCGCCCAGCGAGAGCGTGACGATATCCATGCGGTCGTTGACCGCGTCGGTCAACGCCTGGATCCAGACGGAACGGTAGGTGTACTCGTTGACTCCCGGCGAGCCGAATACCTTGTAGTTGCCGAGAAACGCCTTGGGCGCCACGCCGGTGATGGTCCCCAGTGGGCCGGCATTCTGCACCCCCGCGGCGATCATCGCGATAGCGGTGCCGTGCCCCTGCCGGTCGCGTGGCGACAGGTCATCGGGCGTGGAGTAAACCGGGTCGGGGTCGACCTGCATGGAAATATAACTTCGCGCCACAATCACTTTATTGTTGGTGTACCCAGTGTCCCCCGTGGGAAAACCCGCGGGCGGCGTGAATCCGCTGTCCTTAAACCCGGGATGGTTCTGGTCGATGCCGGTATCGATGATGCCGATGCGCACGCCCGCGCCCGCGTTGGCGCTGCCGCCAATCGCGCTCCAGGCCGCCGGCACGCCCACCAGGTTGACGGCCGCGTTGAGCAACGGCTTCGACTGCGGCAGGTACTGAATCCACTTGACGCCGGGGATGTTTTTGAGCGCGGCGGCCTGCTCGGGCGCGATGCGCACAAAAATGGCGTTGACCAGGATCTGCGACGTGGCACTGACGCGCACCTTGCGAGCGGCGAGTTCCGCCAGAACACGACTCTGTGCCCCGCGGACCTTTTGGAGGTGCGCCTGCGCTTCGGTACTCTGAAGGGCTAGGCGCGACTGGACCTTTTGAGCTACCGGCGGGTCTTCGAGGACCAGGGCATATTCAGCCAGACGGCTGCGCGTCTGCGCGAAAGCTGCGGTAACCAGCAGAAAAAGAACAGAAACTCGCTTCATCGCGACTCCTTAGTACACAACCAACCGCTCCCGACCCAAAGGGTACCCCGGTCGCGGCTCCGATCCGAGCTGCGACCGTAAGAAGCTGTAAATGAATCCGCGATTCGCAGGCGAAACCGCCTGCGCCACCAAGACAAGTCGTGTGTTTGCGTTGGTGGAGTAGGCGGTTTCGCCTGCTTCGCCCGCTTGCGGGCGTTTCTTTTACAGCTTCTAAGCGAGCGGTTTCTGACACGACACCATTTAGATACAAATTAGTCCGGTCTGGTTACAGTATCGAACGGTTACTCGGTACGGCAGCGTAAAATCTCGTCCACTACGTCCGTTGCCGCGCGCATTTCGCGCACGTCGTGGACGCGCACAATGTGAGCGCCGGCCAGCACCGCGGCCGTGACCGCACCCGCCGAGGCGAACTTGGTCTCCTCGGGGTCCGGGTGCGCCAGGAAGCTCTTGCGCGAGGGCCCCACCATAATCGGCAGTTCGAGCCCGTTCAACTGGCCCAGGCGCGCCAGAATTACGGAGTTGTCTTCCTTGCGCTTGCCGAAACCGAGCCCCGGATCGATCACCATGCGGGTCTTCTCGACGCCGAGGTGCCGGGCTCGGCTGATGGTGGCCTCCAGATCGCGTGCGATAGTGCCGATAGGGTCCGCGATGGGCCCCAGTTTGGCCCAGGTTTCCGGCGTGCCGCGCATGTGGTTCAGGACCAGGCCGGCGTTGTACTGCGCCACGGTGCGCGCCAGTTGCGGCTCGAAGGTGAGGCAGGATGGGTCGTTGATGATCTCGGCGCCGAGTTCGAGCGCGCGCTCGGCCACCTCGGACTTGTACGTGTCCACCGAAATCGGGATGGTGAGCTTGTCCTTGAGGCGCTTCAGGACCGGGATCAGCCGCCGTATCTCTTCCGCCGCCGAGATGCGCGCCGAGCCGGGGCGCGTCGATTCCGCGCCGATATCGATGATGTCGGCGCCCTGTTCTTCGAGTTCGATGGCGCGCGCATAGGCGCGGTCCGGGTCGGAGTATTTGCCGCCGTCGGAGAACGAATCGGGCGTGACGTTCAGCACGCCCATGATCACGGTGCGTTCGCCCAGCCGGATCTCGCGCTGCTTCAGTTTCCAGAAAAAGAGTTTTCTCACCGTATTATCAGGTTCGCACTTTTCGAGACAGACCGGGGACAGACAGGACTGGCAGCGAATTTCCGCCAAAGGGCGCCGGAAATTCATGCCAGTCTTGTCAGTCCCCTACCCGCTTCACCACTCTCTTCCAGCTCTTCCCAACCTGAATCAGTAACTCCGCGGGCGCGTCCTTAAGTAACACTTCTTTCACCTTCTCGCCGTTGATCTGCACGGCGCCTGCCTTGATCTTGCGTACCGCGTCGCTCACCGATTCGGCGAGCCCGATGCGCGCCAGCAGCTTGTCCACGCGAATGCCGCCCTCCACGCGCACGCCCTCGGGTTCGGGCACGGTCGATATATCCGTGGGGATTTCCTTGCGGCGCACCACGGCGTTGAAGACCGCGGCGGCGGCATCGGCGGCGGCGGCCGAGTGGAAGTCGGTGACGATAATCTTGCCCAGCGCCGCCTTGGCCTCCATCGGGTGCATCGACGTCTTCAGCTCCGCGATTTCGGCCAGGCTGCGGTCGGTGAGCAGCTCGTAATACCGCCACATCAGGCAGTCAGAGATCTGCATCACTTTGCGGAACATGACCTCGGGCGCCTCGGTGATGCCGATGTAGTTGCCCAGCGACTTGGACATCTTATTGACGCCGTCCAGGCCTTCGAGGAGGGGCGTCATGGCGACGATCTGTGGCGGCTGACCGTAATCGCGCTGCAATTCGCGGCCCACCAGCAGGTTGAATTTCTGGTCCGTGCCGCCCATTTCCACGTCGGATTGGAGCGCCACCGAATCGTAGCCCTGGGCCAGCGGGTACATCAATTCGTGCAGCGAGATGGGCGCGTTGGCGGCGTAGCGCTTGGCGAAATCGTCGCGCTCCAGCAGGCGGGCCACGGTGTACTTGCTGGTCAGGCGGATGACTTCTTCCCACCTGAGCTGCGCCAGCCAGTGGCTGTTGAAGCGGACTTCGGTTTTTTCGGGATCGAGGATTTTGAAGACCTGCTGCTTGTAGGTCTCGGCGTTGCGTTCGATGGCCTCGGTGGTCATCGGCGGGCGCGTAGCGTTGCGGCCGGTGGGGTCGCCGATCATGCCGGTCATGTCGCCGATCAGGAAGATGACGGTGTGGCCCAGGTCCTGGAAGTGTTTCATCTTGCGCAGGAGCACGGTGTGTCCCAGGTGCAGGTCCGGCGCGGTCGGGTCGAAGCCGGCTTTGACGCGCAGTTTGCGGCCCGTTTTGGCGGCCTGGATCAGGCGTTCGCGCAGGTCTTCTTCGCGGATGATCTCCGCCATGCCCTTGCGCAGGTAGGTGAGTTGTTCGTCGATGGTCATGTGCTCAGTCATGTGCTCAGCGCAGTGTTGAGAGCGTTGCTAAGGTCTTGGGAGAATTTACGGATAGTTTCCACCTGTTCCGGAGTCGCCGGGGTTGCGCCGCCCTTGGCCGCGAGATAGGGCTGCCCGTCGCGCCACACCAAGTACGCCAAGCCCTGCTCCGTCATCATCCCGGTGCTGCCCTGATTGCAGCCCAAGCCGCTACCCAAGCTGCTGCCATGGGTCCCGCCGACGGCCGCGATGCAGTTGTCGCGCACATAAATGGAAACCGCGGGGCCTTCCACCATGAGGCGGATGTTCAGGTCGTCGAGCCGGCTCACATCTTATAGCGGCCGAGGTCTTCGTCGTTCAGGCCTTCCAGCCAGCGCCGCAGTTCGTCGTTATTCACCTTGTCGGAAACCGTGGCTGCCAGTTTCGACGATTTGAGCACGGTCTCTTCCACGTAGATGGGGCAATCCAGGCGGAGCGCCAGGGCGAGCGCGTCGCTGGGGCGCGAATCCACGCTGATCAGTTCGCCGTCGCGGTCGAGCCAGATCACCGCGTAGAAGGTATCGTCCTTGAGTTCAGAGACCACCACCTTGCGTAAGCCGGTGTTGAGGCCCAGCAGCAGGGTCTTGATCAGGTCGTGGGTCATGGGCCGCGGGGTCGAAACCTTTTCGATTTCGAGCGCGATGGCATTCGCCTCGTACACGCCAACCCAGATGGGGAGCACGGTATTGCCATTGAGATCTTTCAGGATGACAATGGGCATGTTGGTCACGGGATCCATCATGAGCCCGCGAATTTTCATTTCGACTTCCATTATTTTCGGTCCTCCCCCATCCTGATTACACCACGAATCACACAACCGCCGCGCTCTCGCCCACTAACGAGTTGGGGCCGGCGCGGGTGACGCGGACGGAGAGGTACTTGCCGGCCAGATCGGTTCCATTGGTGTCGGGGTGCGAGAAGTTGAGGGTCCGGTTGCACGTGGTGCGGCCAATCCACTGGCCCAGCGCCTGGTTCCGGCCTTCCACCAGCACCTCCTGGATGCCGCCGATGAGTTCCGCGTTGCGCCGGATCTGAATGGCGCGCTGCTTCTCCTGGAGAATCAGCAGGCGGCGCTGCTTCTCTTCGTCCGGGACGCGGTCTTCCATGCGGAGCGCGGCGGTGTTGGGGCGCGGCGAGTATTTGAAGCTGAACAGGGAATCGTACTGGATTTCGTCGAGCAGGTCGAGGGTCTGCTGGAAATCGGCATCGGTCTCGCCGGGGAAGCCGACGATGATGTCGGTGGTGAGAGAGTAGCGGCGTCTGGCGTTCCTGATCCACTCGATGCGGCGCATGTACTCCTCGCGGGTGTAGAGGCGATCCATGGCGGCGAGCACGCGGGAAGAGCCCGACTGCACGGGCAGGTGGATATGATCGCAGATGGCGGGGTTGGCGTCCATGGCATCCACGATGCCGCGCACGAAATCGCGCGGATGGCTGGTGGTGTAGCGCACGCGGCGCATACCGGGTATTTCGGCGACGCGCGCCAGGAGCGTGGCAAAGTCCCATCCGGCGGGCGAGGGATCGCGGTAGCTGTTGACGTTCTGGCCGAGCAACTGGACTTCGGTGTAGCCCTTTTCGGCCAGCCCGCGCGCTTCCGCCATGACGCTCTCGCTGGTGCGGCTGCGCTCCGGTCCGCGGGTGAAGGGCACCACGCAGTAAGCGCAGGATTTGTCGCAGCCTTCGATGATGGTGAGGTAGGCGCGGTGCGGGTTATCGCGGCGCGTAAACGGCGTGTCGAAGGCTTCGGCGTTGTCGAAGCTCAGGCCGGTGACGCGGCGGTTGCCACTTTCGAGCTGAACCAGCATTTCGCCGAGGTGGGTATAGCTGGCCGAGCCGGCGACCAGCGAAACGTGGGGCGCGCGGTCGAAGATTCTTTCACCTTCCTGCTGGGCGACGCAGCCCAGCACGCCGAAGATCTTGCCCTTCATCCCCTCGCGCTTGAAGTTCTGCAGGCGGTTGAAGACCTTCTGTTCGGCCTTATCGCGGATGCTGCATGTGTTGTAGAGGACCAGTCCCGCGTCTTCGGGCGTCGCCACCTGCGCATAGCCTTCGGACAGCAGAGTGCCGACGACTTTTTCGGAGTCGTGGGCATTCATCTGGCAGCCGAATGTTTCGATGTAGAAGGTTTTCCCAGGCACTGTAGTTCCATTGTACAAGCAATGAGTTTCGCGCAAAGAACGCAAAGGGCGCAAAGAAGACTAAGAACCAGATATCGCAACCTCGCCATTCGGCGGATCGGCGACCGAGCTGGAGGACATTCAAGGTTCTCTTTGCGTCCTTTGCGCTCTTGGCGCGAAATCTGCTTTCCCCTGCGCGGTGTAAACTGAAATGGAAACTTGGAGGGAACGACGTGAAATTTTTCCTGGATACCGCGAATCTGGATGAGCTGAAGAAGGGCGCCAGTTGGGGAATCGTCGATGGGGTGACCACCAACCCGTCGCTGATCGCCAAGGAAGGACGTCCGATCGAGGAGCAGGTGCGCATGATCTGCGACATCGTGGATGGCGACATCAGCGCGGAAGTGATTTCCACCGAAGCGGACGCGATGATGGCGGAAGGGCGCAAGCTGGCCAAGATCCACAAAAACATCGTAGTGAAATGCCCGTTGACGCGGGATGGAATCAAGGCGACTGCGGCGCTCAGCAAAGAGGGCATCCGGGTCAATGTGACGCTGTGTTTTTCGGCGGGGCAGGCGCTGCTGGCAGCCAAGGCAGGGGCCTACATCATCAGCCCGTTCGTGGGGCGATTGGATGACATTGGGGCCGTGGGGATGGACTTGATCCGCAGCATCACGCAGATCTACACCAACTATGGCTACAAGACGCAGGTGCTGGCGGCATCGCTGCGCGGGCCGACGCACGTGATCGATTCGGCGCTGGCCGGGGCGCACATCGGCACCATGCCGTTCAAGGTGCTGGATATGCTGTTCAATCACCCGCTGACGGACAAGGGGCTGGAGCAGTTTATGAAGGACTACAATAAAGTCTTCGCGGAGACGCCCGCCGCTCGCTAGCGATTGCCATTGATGCAGGGAGTGCCTACCGATTACACGGCCGCCGAGCTGATCACAGTCGCGCTGGCCGCGGTGCTGGTGGGATTGCTCGCCGTCATCGGGTACCGGGCATGGCAGCGCTCGCGGGTCACGGCGGAGGAACGCGAGCGGCGGCGGTGCGCGCAACTGGTGGCCACGGGGAAGATCAGCGACGCGATGCTGGTGGAGATCCGCGAGAACCTGGTATTTTATTCGTACGCGGTGCGCGGTGTGGAGTACACCGCATCGCAGGATATCTCACGACTGGTGGACAAGGCGGCGGTGGATTTCGCCGGGGTGAGCGCGATGAGCGTAAGGTACGACCCGCGCAACCCGGCGAACTCCATCGTGGTGGCGGAAGAGTGGAGCGGCCTGCGCGGGGCCGCGCGCCTCCTGCCGGAGAATCACGCCAGCCATTGATCCCGGCGTGGACCAGAATCCAGGGGCCCGGGTCGTTCGACCAGGCCCTGCCGCGCTTCGACGGCGTGGCGATCCGGAGCAAGGTCTGGGTCAACGGGACGCTGGCGGGGGAGCGGTTTTCACGATACATCCATCGATCCCCAAAGCGGTTATGCACACTGTGAACCAACGCACAAGGCGGAGCCTTATGCCACCTGATAACCTGAATTATTGTCCCGGCATCCATTATTCAAGCCGTATTTAGCACTGGTCGCGGTGTGTTTCTTCTGGGGGACCACTTATCTGGGGATTCGCATGGCGCTGGAATCGTTTCCACCGATGTTATTGGTGTGCGTGAGGTACGTGATTTCGGGGGCGATCATGCTGGTGTTCTCGCGGGCGCGGGGCATGTATCTGCCGAAGGGGAAGGAGTTGGCTTGGGCCTGCTTCAGCGGGTTATTGACGCTGGGCGTGGGCAACGGGATGCTGGTGGCCGCGGAGGTGCTGATCCCGAGCGGAATTGCGGGACTGATCACCACCATCTCGCCCTTCTGGATGGTGGGGGTGGAGGCGCTGCTGCCGGGGGGCGACCGGCTGCACGCACCGACCATCGCCGGGATGGCGGTGGGGCTGGCTGGGGCGGCGCTGCTATTCACGCCGGACCCGGGGGCGGGGGCGATCAATCACAAGCTCATCGCCGGGTTTCTGCTGCTCCAGATCGGCACGGCTGGGTGGAGCTTCGGATCCATCATCCAGCGGCGCAAGGCGGGGAAGGCGCACCCGGTGATCGCGGGCGGGGTGCAGCAGATGGCGGCGGGCCTGGCGATGATCCCGGTCGCGCTGGCGTCGGGGAATCTGACCGTTCACTGGAGCACGCGCGGCGTGTCGGCGATCGTCTACCTGATCGTCTTCGGGTCGCTGGTGGGATACAGCGCCTACGTGTATGCCATGGATAAGCTGCCGGTGGCGATTGTGTCGGTCTATCCGTACGTCAACGCGGTGGTGGCGGTGGCGCTGGGATGGCTGTTCTACCGCGAGCCATTTGGATGGCGGGAGACGGGGGCGATGCTCATCATCTTCGCGGGCGTGGCGGTGGTAAAGCGCTATTCGCAGACGCCCTCGGCGCGCGTACTGCCGGCGTCGCGGCGGTAGCAGGCAACTGCCGCCGGCTTCTCGCGTAGAAAATCACTCCAGGGCTTATTTCATCGATGGCGCGCGGCTTTTCGGAAGCCCAAGAGTCCGCAAAGGCATCGCCATCCTCCATCGCCGGTAATGCGGTAAGCTTGTCAGACAGCAAGGACGGAGGCGGCATGGACCAGCAACGTTGGCGGAGAGTAGAGGGGCTCTTCCACGCGGCTCTGGAGCGTCGGCCGGAAGCGCGGCAGGCATTCCTCGAAGTTGCATGCGGCGGAGACACCGGCCTGGGGCGGCAGGTCGAACTGCTGCTGGCGAAGGGCGAAGAAGCCGGGAGTTTCCTCGAAACACCCGCCATGCGGGACATGATGGTCATGCAGACGGCCACCGTGCCCCTTCTGGGCTGGCAATTCGGGCCGTATCGGATCGTGTCTCCGCTTGGCGCCGGCGGCATGGGCGAGGTATATCGCGCGCACGATAGCAAGCTCGGCCGCGACGTTGCCATCAAGACCTTGCCCGCTGAGTTCGCGCGGAACCCCGATCGGCTGGCGCGCTTGCGCCGCGAGGCCCGTACCCTGGCTTCCCTAAATCATCCGAACATCGCCGCGATCTATGGACTGGAGGAGTCCGGGGAGGCGGACTTTCTGGTCCTGGAACTGGTAGAGGGAGAAACGTTGCGCGGCGCGCTGCCGGTGCAAACCGCGCTCGACCGTGCACTCCAAGTGGCGCAGGCATTGGAAGCGGCGCACGGCAAAGGAATCATTCACCGCGACCTGAAACCAGCCAATGTCAAGGTCACGCCACAAGGCACAGTCAAAGTGCTGGACTTCGGCCTGGCGAAAGTGATGGGGGGGCCAGAGGAGAATCAGGATCTCTCACAATTGACGACGGCCACGGGCATAGAGACCGCCGCCGGGCATATTATCGGAACCCCTGGATACATGAGTCCGGAGCAGGCCCGCGGAGAGGCCGTCGATGAGCGGACGGACATTTGGGCCTTCGGATGCCTTCTCTATGAGCTGCTGGCCGGCAGGCGCGCCTTTCCTGACGAGACTCTACCGGACGCGATTGCGGCCGTGCTGGAACGCGAGCCGGACTGGCAGGCTCTGCCGGCGAAAACTCCCGCGAAAGTCCGCGAACTGCTGCGCCAGTGTCTGGAGAAGGACGCGGGCCGCCGGCTGCACAAGATCGCGGACGCCCGCCGAACGATCGAAGCAGCACGGCGTGGATGGAACCGCTGGCGAGTCGCTGCGATTACGGTGGCGGCACTTGCGTCGCTGGCCATTGGGATCGCCCTCTTGCTGCGCGGCCCGGCTCGCGCGCCGGACCGCTCCGAGTGGGTTCAGCTCACCAAGCTGCCCGATCCGGTAAGCCAGCCTGTGCTTTCGCCGGATGGCCGAATGCTCGCCTTTGTTCGCAGTTCTTCCACCTACTATGCGCTGGGCCAGATTTACGTCAAAATATTGCCGGATGGCGAGCCCGTGCAACTGACGCATGACAGCCTCCAGAAGATGAGTCCGGCGTTCTCGCCGGACGGGACGCGCATTGCGTATACGGCGGTGGATGCGCAGTTCAACTGGGATACTTGGATAGTTCCCACGCAGGGCGGCCAGCCGCAGCGATGGCTGCAGAACGCCACCGGCCTGACATGGACCGGTCCGCGGCAGGTGCTGTTCTCTGAGGTTCGGAACAGCGGCGGCCTGGGGATCGTGACAGCCCAGGAGGGCCGGATCCGTGAGCATGACGTCTACATCCCCCTGAATGACCGCGGCATGACCCAGCGGTCCCACGCGTCGCCCGATGGGAAATGGGTGCTGGTGGCGGAAATCACCGGCTACGGCAACTGGGGGCCGTGCCGCGTGGTACCGATGCACGGCGGTTCTTCGGGCCGCCAGGTGGGGCCGCCCGGGGCTGACTGCACATTTGGAGCATGGTCTCCCGATGGCAAATGGATGTACCTCACATCCAAGGCCGGAGGACTCTTTCACATCTGGCGGCAGCGGTTCCCCGACGGCCAACCCGAGCAGTTTACCTCCGGGCTGACCGAGGAGGAAGGCATCGCGATGGCCCCGGACGGCCGGTCCTTTGACACGGCCGTTGGGTTGCAAAGCGCTTCCATATGGCTTCATGACGCGAGGAGCGAGCGGCAGATTTCGCTGCTCGAAGGCAACGCCGCCTACCCGAAGTTCACGCCGGATGGTAAAAAGCTTTGCTACCGGATTGTCAAGGCGGTTCCAAGGTTGGTCGGAACGAATAGAGATCCCGGCGAAGTGTGGGTGGCAGACTTGGACTCCCGGCGCTCCGAGCCCCTGGCGCCCGGCTTTCCCGTGCTCGACTACGACATCTCCCCTGACAGCCGGCAAGTGGTACTGGAGGCTCCGGATGCGGAAGGGAAGCCGCGGCTGTGGCTGGCGCCGTTTGACCGGCGCTCGCCGCCCCGGCAGATCCCCGGTGTGGAGGGCCGGAGCGCGCACTTTGGCCCAAGCGGCGAAATCTTCTTCCGCCACACGCAAGGGTCCTCCGGGTTTGTGTACCGTGTTCAGCCGGACGGGACGGGACTGCGCAAGGCGTGGGAGCAACCGGTCTTCGGTCTGTGGGGTGTCTCGCCCGACGGCCGGTGGATCGAGGCATGGGCTCCGCATCCGGGCAACAGACAGGCAGTCGTTCAGATGTTTCCGCTCAGGGGCGGGTCTCCGGTCGTCATCGGCAGTAACGCCGTGGTACGGTGGACGCCCGGCGGAGACTCTCTGTGGATCTCCGGCGGAGCGGTTGCCGATGGCCGGACTTATATCGTTCCGCTGCCGCGGGGCAAGATACTGCCGCCGATACCGCCGGGAGGATTTCGTTCCGAGCAGGACATCGCCCGTCTGCCCGGAGCGCGCAGGCTCGACGCGATAGGTGCGCCGGGTCCGTCTCCTGACGGCTACGCGTTCGAGCGCCGAACTGTCCAGCGGAATCTGTACCGGATCCCGATTCCGTGATTCTCGCGGCCGGTCGCTAGCCACCAGCCGGTTCTCCTCATGGGCGACGTTTCGCCGGACGGACGATGGCTGAGGGCATGGGCTCCACTTCCGGGCAACGGGCCCCCAGCCCAGCAGGTCTTTCCACTGGACGGAGGGCCTCCGGTCCCTA
>JADGNT010000665.1 GCA_017883345.1 Candidatus Solibacter sp.
TGTTCTTCGGTCAGAAGCGTGCGCGCCAGCGCCATCATCTTTTCTTCCAGCACGGTGAGGCGCTGCTCCAAAGATTCCAGGTCTTTGTAGTGCGCTTCGACGTCGGCGGCCAGGCGGCGTAGGGAATCGGCGATCTCGGGATAGGGGACGGCGGCGGCGTTGCTCTCCAGGTAGGCGCGCAGGTCGTCCAGCGGAAAGGGCGGCGCGGTTTCGCGCTTGGGTTGCGCCAGGCCGGCCATGATCTGGGCTTCGGTGAGCACGGCTTGGGCGCAAAAGGCGAGCGAATTCACCATCTGCGTTTTGACCTTGCGGCTGCGCCACTTTTCGAAGGCTGCGTCGATGCCGCGCAGGACGGCTTCCAGCGGGACGCCGGATTCATTCCAGGTTTCGATGAGCGCCCAGTCGAGCGAGGAGAGCAGGAAGAGGCTGGTGCCGCGCGCGCGCTGGAAGTGCTCTTCGATTTCGGTGTAATAGTTGAAGTAGTTCACGGCGTAGTTGACGCAGGAGCCGACGGCTGGGGGTGGTTCCGTTCCCAGATCATTTGCAGGCCCTGGAGGGTCAGGTGCTCGTCCACGATCTTCAAATAGCGCGAGCCCTCGACGATCATGTGGGCCTGTCCGCCGGTGGCGATGACTTTGGTTTCAGGGCCGAGTTTCGCAAGGATGCGCTCCAGGATGCCATCGATCATACCGATGGCGCCGAAGTAGAGGCCGCTCTGCATGCTGGCCACGGTGTTGGTGCCCACCACGTCCTTGGGCGGGCGGAAATCGACCAGCGGCAGGCGGGCGGTCTTGGTGAACAGGGCGGCGATGGAGATGCCGATGCCGACCGCGATGGAGCCGCCGAGATATTCGGCGTCTTTCGAAATCACGTCGAAGTTGATGGTAGTGCCCAGATCGACGATCACGCACGGGCCGCCGTATTTATAGAAGCCGGCGACGCCGTTGACCAGACGATCGGCGCCCACTTCGCTGGGGTTGTCGTAGCGGATGGCGAGCCCGATATCGGTGCGCGGGGTGACGAACATGGCTTCCGTATGGAAGTAGCGCTGGGTCATGAACGCCAGGGTGGAATCGATGGGCGGCACGACGCTGGAAATAATGATGCCATCGACCTGAGCGATATCGAGGCCGGCGGGAGAGAAGAGATTGCGCAGCAGGATGCCCCACTCGTCGGCGGTCTGTTCGGGGACCGTGCGCAAGCGCCACTGGAAAATGAGATCGCGGCCTTCGAATGCGCCGATGGTGATATTGCTGTTACCTGCGTCAAGAGCCAGCAGCACGTACGCCTCCTGCAAGAATCAGGGTATCGGTTCCATCGTCCTGGCGCACGATGAGGAAGCCCGCGGGGTCGAGGCCCGCGGTGGTTCCGGTGATGACGCCGCCCGGTTGATCGACGGTCACGCGGCGTCCGGCGACGTAGCTGGAAGCGTGAGTGAAAAGGCGGAGGACGGTTTCGGGGTCTTCGCCGGTGAGGGAATCGATGGCGGGAAAGAGAGCGAACAGAATATCCTCGCGGGCGAATTCACGGCCGGCGTGCTGGCGGAGCGAGATCGCCTCGCGATCGAGGTCGTTGGGAAACTCGGTCTGGTTGACGTTGATGCCGATGCCGGCGATGGCCTGGCCATTGACCAGTTGTACCAGGATGCCGGCGGCCTTGCGGTTGTCGAGCATGAGGTCGTTGGGCCAGCGCAGGTCGCACTGGATGCCGGTGGCCTGGGCGATGGCTTCGACGGTGGCGAGGCCGAGGGCGAGGGTGAGCACGGGGGAGGGCGGCAGAACCAGCGAGCAGTAGATGCCGGCGCCGGGTGCGGAGTGCCAGGTGTGGCCTTGACGTCCGAGGCCAGCGAGTTGACGATCGGCCAGGACGATGGTGCCGGGTGCGCAGCCGGCGGCGGCTCGCTGGGTGGAATCGAGGGAATCGAAGTGGAGGATGTGGCGATCGGGGAAAGCCTGGCGGAGGCGGGCGAGGTCGATCATGCCGGGGCTCCGAGCGCGGGACGATGCGCCGGTTGCCAACCGGCGCGCAGGCTGCCAGCCTGCCCCACATGGCGGCATGCCGCAAACGGAACATTGCGCAGAGTTCTATGACGTAACGCGGCGGCGCGGAGGAAGAATGCCCCCACGAATGGGGGCATGGCAGCCTGGAAGGCTACGCTACGGTGCTGCGACGAAGTGCCCCAACCAGAATCGTCGGGGTGCGCGTAGAAACTGACGGCGGTCATGGTACCAGCTCCAGGCGGAAGCTCAGGTCCACGGCGCGGGCGGAGTGGGTGATGGCGCCGGAGGAGACGAAGTCGGCGCCCACGCCGGCGTAGTCGCGGACGTTTTGGAGGGTGATGCCGCCGGAGAGTTCGACCTTGGCGCGGCCGGCGATTTCGCGGATCCAGTCGGCGGCTTCGTCGGGGGTGAGGTTATCCAGCAGCAGATGGGTGGCGCCGCACTCCAGGGCCTTGTGGAGTTCCTCGCGGGTGCGGACTTCGATCTCGATGGGGAGTCCGCTATGGCGCGCGCGATCGAGTGCGTTGCGCACGCCGCCGGCCGCCGCGATGTGGTTGTTCTTGATCAGGATGGCATCGTAGAGGCCCATGCGGTGGTTCATCACGCCCCCGGCCGCGGCGGCTGCCTTTTCGAGAGTACGCAGTCCGGGCGTGGTCTTGCGGGTGTCGAGGATTTGGCAGCGCGTGCCCTGGACGGCGGCGGCGAACTGGGCGGCGGCGGTGGCCACGCCGCTGAGGCGCTGCAGGAAGTTGAGGGCGACGCGTTCGCAGGCGAGCAGGGTGCGCGCCGCGCCGCGCACGGTGGCGATGATATCGCCGTCCACGCAGCGATCGCCATCCTGCTTGAGGATGTTGAGTTCATCGATGCCGCCAGAGAGCTGGTAGATTTCCCAGAGAAGGCCGACGCCGGCGAGAGTGAGCGGCTCGCGGGCCAGAAAACGTCCAGCGGCCATGCGGGTTTCCGGCACGCAGGCGATGCTGGTGACATCGCCAGGGCCGATGTCTTCTTCGAGGGCGAGGCGGACGATCTCGGTCATGACAGCTTGGCTAGCTGAGCTTCGTAGTCCGCCAGTTTGGCGCGAATGCTATCGACCACCTTGGCGGGCGCTTTGCTAAGAAAGGTTTCGTCGGTGAGCTGGCGCTTGGAGTTGGCGATGTTCTTTTCGAGTTGCTCACGCTCCTTGTCGAGGCGCTTGCGTTGGGCGGCTTCCGCCTCAGGGCTCACCTCAACCTGTGGGCACTGTGCTTGCAGTTCGATGTCAAAATTCACCTCGGAATCGTTCATATAGAGGATGCCATCCTTGAGGGTGGTGGTACCCGAGCCAGCAGCAGCCGCCGGCGCGAAGGCGTGGCGGTCGGCGAATGTCAGGCTCACGTTGGCCAATTTCTGGATGGCCTGTTGGTGCGCACGAGCTGGTCCGGCAATGCACTCGGAGAGCCGGAGGGTGCCGGTTAGCTGATGTTTTGGCCCCACCAGTGCATTGGAGTCGAGCGCGGCATAGGCGCGCATCGTCCGAATCTTGGTGACGATTTCCTGGATGATGGCGATTTCCTTCTCGGCCTCGGGGTCGGCGAGTTCCGCGCGGTACCGCGGATATTGGGCTAGGGCGATGGATTTCGG
>JADGNT010000666.1 GCA_017883345.1 Candidatus Solibacter sp.
TCCGTTCAAGCTGGAGGCGCACCAACTCAGCCTGATGGACGTGGTGCGCAGCGTCAACAACGCCAACCTGATTCTGCCGGCGGGCGATGTGCAGATCGGTCAGTTGGATTACAACATCTACACCAACAGCCAACTGAGCAGCATCGCGGAGATCAACCAGTTGCCGGTGAAGACGGTGGGCCAGGCGTCGGTTCGCGTGGCCGACATCGGCATCGCCAAGGACGCGGAGCAGATTCAAACCAACCTGGTGCGCGTGGATGGCCAGCGCTCGGTGTACGTGCCGGTGCTCAAGCAAGGCGGCGACACCAATACCATCGCCGTGGTGGACGGCATCAAAGACGCGGTGGCGCACCTCTTCGACGTGCCCAAAGAACTGGTGACCCGGGTGACGTTCGATCAATCGGTGTTCGTCAAGACGGCGATTGAAACCCTGCTGCACGAAGGCGGCATCGGGCTGCTGCTGACCTCGCTGTTGATTCTGATCTTTCTGGGCAGCATGCGGGCCACGCTGGCGGTGTTCTTTTCGATTCCGCTTTCGGCGCTGGCGGCCTTCATCGCGCTCAGTTTCGGCGGCGGATCGATCAACAGCATGGTGCTGGGTGGACTGGCGCTCGCGTTCTCGCGGTTGATCGATAACTCGGTCGTCGTGCTGGAGAATATCTACCGCCATCTGGAAGCCGGTGAATCGCCGGCCGTGGCGGCGGAAAAGGGCGGGCGCGAAGTGGCGCTGCCGGTGCTCTCGGCCACCCTGACCACGGTGGTGGTTTTCTTCCCCGTGACGTTTCTGTACGGTGTCAGCCGCTACCTCTTTTCGGCGCTGGCGCTGGCCGTGGCGTTTTCGCTGTTCGCTTCGTATGCCGTGGCGATGACGGTGGTCCCCCTGTTCTGCGCGCGATTCATCAAGGCGCCGGCGCATCACGGTACGCCCTCGTCGGAGGTTCCGGTGACGGTGGATCACGTGCGCAGCCGGTGGAATTTCGGCGACCGCTTCAACCTGTGGTTCAACGACCGCTTCGAATCGTCCCTGAAAATCTACGACCGGGCGCTGGGTATCACCTTGCGCCGTCCGGTTGTCACGCTGGCCGTATTCGGAGCAATCTTCCTGGCGAGCCTCTCGGCGTTTCCGAAGCTGGGACTCTCTTTCTTCCCGCGCACCGACTCGGGGCAATTCCTCATCAACCTGAAGGCGCCTACGGGAACTCGCCTGGCGATCTCGGAGAGCGAAGTGATCAAGGTCGAGGCGCTGATCCGGCAAATTGTCGCGCCCCAGGATCTGGACATCATCGTCTCCAATATCGGTACCGCGCCCGGGTTCTCCTCCATCTACACCAGCAACAGCGGCGCGCATACGTCCTTCGTTCAGGTCAGTCTGAAGGAGGGGCACAAGACCGGCAGCTACCAGTACATGGCGCTGGTCAAGCGGCGGATCGAAACCGAGATGCCGGAATTGCGCGCCTACTTTCAATCGGGCGGGATGGTGGACGCGGTGTTGAACCTGGGATTGCCCGCGCCCATCGACGTGCAGGTGGCCGGAACCAACATGGACGCGGCCTATGCCACCGCCAACCGGCTGGCGGCTCGGATCCGCAAGATCCACGGCGTGGCCGATGTGTTCATTCCCCAGGATATCGACTACCCGGCACTGCAACTCGACGTGGACCGCACGCGCGCCGGCGAACTGGGGCTGGATCAACGCGAGGTGGTGGGCAACCTGATCACCGCGCTCACTTCGAACCAGATGATCGCGCCGAGCTACTGGATCGATCCCAAGAACGGCAACGATTACATGTTGACCGTGCAGTATCCGGAAACCCAGGTGCGGACGCTGAGCGACCTGCGCGCCATTCCGTTGCGCGGCTCGGCCAGCAGCCAGCCGGCGCGCCTGGATGCCATCACCAACATCCGGCGGGTCAGCGCGCCCACCGAAGTCGACCATTACCAACTTCGCCGCACGATCGATGTCTATGTGCGCCCGCTCGAAGAGGACCTGGGAAAGATCGCGACCGCGATCGATGGCGCGATCGCGGGCACGAAGGTGCCTGACGGGCTGAGCGTGACGTTGCGCGGGATGGTACAGGGCATGCGCGCCTCGTTCACCAGCTTCGCGTTGGGGTTGTGCCTGGCGTTGGTGCTGCTGTACCTGATCCTGGTGGCGCAGTTCCAATCCTTCGTGGACCCGTTCCTGATTCTGATCGCCGTGCCGCCGGGCCTGGCCGGGGTAATCCTCACGCTGTGGGCGACGGACACCACGCTGAACGTGATGTCGCTGATGGGGGTGGTGATGCTGGTGGGGATCGCGGTGTCGAACAGCATTCTGATCGTCGAATTCACGCGCCACCTGCGCAGCGAAGGCATGGGCGTGCGCGGAGCAGTCGCGATGGCGTGCCGGGTGCGGTTGCGGCCGGTGCTGATGACGTCGCTGGCCACCATCATCGGCCTCTTGCCGATGGCCTTGAAGATGGGTGCCGGCAGCGAAGCGTACGCCCCGCTGGCGCGCGCCATATTGGGCGGGCTCAGCGTGAGTGTGGCGCTGACCGTGTTTCTGGTGCCGGCGGCGTACGTGCTGGTTTACGACAGGTCTCGATAACTATGTACTCCGTTCCACAAGCCCGACACGTTGGTCAAGCCCTGAAACGGCATATTATGCGACTTCTTCTGCCTCTAATTGCGGTCGCCTGCGCTATGGCGCAGCCGCCGACTCATCTCACGCTGGCACAGGCACAACAACTCGCCATCCAGAACAATCCGCAATTCACCGCCGCCCGCTACAACGCGGCGGCTGCCTATCAGACGGCGCCCCAATACCAGGCTGCCTACGAGCCGACCGTCTTCGGCAGTTTCACCGGCGTCGGCGCCGATAACGGCAGCCGCCTCGCGGCCGGCGGTCTGAACAACCCGGTCGTGTACAACCGCATCGGGTCCGGCCTCTCGATCGGGCAGATGATCACCGATTTCGGCCGGACGAGTAACCTGATCGCCATGGCCAAACTGCAGGCTTCCGCGCAGGATCAGGTCACGGAAACGACGCGTGCGCAAATCCTTCTAAGTACCAGCCGTGCCTATTTCGCCATACTACGCGCGCAGGCAGTGCTGAAGGTCGCCACCCAGACCGTGGCTGCCCGCCAAACGGTATCGGACCAGATTACGGCTTTGGCGGAAAACAAGTTGAAATCGAGCCTCGACGTCAGCTTTGCGAACGTCAACCTGGCGGATGCCAAACTGCTCCTGGTTCAGGCACAGAATGACCTGAAATCTTCCGAAGCAGACCTGGCGACTGAAATGGGGCTTCCGAACGAATCGGGGTTTGTTCTGGACGAGGAGCCTATGCCGGCGCCCATGCCGGACCGCGTAGACGAACTGATCCGTGAGGCGATCGAGAGTCGTCCCGAACTGAAGAGTCTCCGTCTCCAGCAGAGTGCCGCCGAGCGGTTCACCAAGGCGGAGCACGCCCTCTACTACCCTTCCATTGGCGTCGTCGGCACGGCCGGTTTCGTGCCCACCGGCTACGAAACGATTCCAGGACGTTACGGTGCCATCGGCATGAACGTCTCGATCCCAATCTTCAACGGCGGCCTGTTCAAGGCACGGCAGACGCAAGCCGAGTTGAGGGCTAAGGCC
>JADGNT010000667.1 GCA_017883345.1 Candidatus Solibacter sp.
GACCTTCCCATGGAAGAGGTGTTCCCGCGCATTCCGAAGACCGATATCCCCGAGGTCTTTGTGCGGGAAATAGGCAAGGGGCGCGTGGTCTATTTCCCCTGGGATATCGACCGCACGTTCTGGGAAGTGCTTTCGGTGGACCATGCGAAGCTGCTGCGCAATGCCGTGGAGTGGGCCGCCAACGAGCCTCGGCCGGTGACGGTGACCGGCCCGGGCGTGCTGGATGTCACCATCTGGAAGCAGGCATCGTCGCTGACGGTCCATTTAGTCAATCTGACCAACCCGATGATGATGAAGGGGCCGCTGCGCGAGTTTCTCCCCACGCCGCCGCAGAACGTCTCGGTGCGTTTGCCGGATGGCGCCAAGGTCAAAAAGGTGCAACTGCTGGCGAGCGGCCAGGTCCCCCGCGTGCGGGAAGCGAACGGCACCGTCAGCCTGACGATTTCCTCTATCATGGATCATGAGGTGATCGCCATCGACCTGTAGCGTAGCCTTTCAGGCTGCCATGACCCCATTCGTGGGGGCATGCTTCCCGGGTTTCCATCCCATTCTCCGCGGTGTTCTCCGCGCTAATCTCTGCGTCTCAGCGTCTCTGCGTTGAAAAGACGCCTGCTCTCTCTCTCTACGAGACCGCCCTCCACCCACGATATAATCGGGTGAAATGCCCGAAACCCGTCACTCCGTGTGCGCGTTGGACTGCCCGGACTGCTGCTCGCTGGTGGTGACCGTGCAGGACGGCCATGCCACCAGACTGCGCGGCAATCCGGCGCACCCCGTGACGCGCGGCTTTCTCTGCGGCAAAGTGGCGCAATACCTGGAACGCGAGTATCACCCGGAGCGCCTGCTCTTTCCACAGCGCCGCGTGGGGGCCAAGGGCGCGGGACGCTTCGAGCGCATCGCGTGGGACGACGCGCTGGACACCATCGCCGATCGCCTGCGCGCGGTGGCGGACGAGTTTGGCTCCGAAGCCATCCTGCCCTATAGCTACGCGGGCACCATGGGGCTGCTCAATGGCGGCGGCATGGATCGCCGTTTCTTTCACCGGCTGGGCGCCTCGCGGCTCGACCGCACCATCTGCTCGTCGGCCGGCGGCGTGGGTCTGACGCAGGCGCTGGGCGTGCGCTACGGCACCGAGCCGGAGCAGTTCCGCCACTCCAAGCTGATCCTGGCCTGGGGCGCCAACATTCTCGGCACCAACGTCCACCTGTGGCCGTTCGTCATGGAAGCGCGGCGCAATGGGGCGAAGCTGTACACCATCGACCCGAACCGCAATCGCACCGGCGCGGCCAGCGACAAGCATTTCTTCATCAATCCGGGCAGCGATATCGCGCTGGCGCTGGCCATGATGCACGTGATTGTCGGCGAAGGGCTCTACGACGCCGACTACGTGGAGCGCTACACGGATGGCTTCGAAGGGCTACGCGAGCGGGTACGCGCCTGGACGCCACAGCGCGCGGCGGAGCTCACCGGCATCGCCGCCGATGAAATTGTGCAACTGGCGCGCGAGTACGCCACCACGCGGCCCTCTTCCATCCGGCTGAACTACGGCGTACAGCGCAGCGAGCGCGGAGCCACGTCGGTGCGCGCCATCGCCCTACTGCCCGCGCTGACGGGATCGTGGAAAGACGTGGGTGGCGGCCTGCAGCTCTCCACCTCGCAGGCGTTCCATCTCAATCGTGCCGGCCTGGAGCGGGCCGATTTGCAGCAAGTGGCGCTGGGCCGCGAGGCGCGCCTCGTCAACATGTCGCTGCTGGGGCAGGCGCTGACCACGCTGGCGGGTCCGCCCGTGAAGGCCCTGGTGGTCTACAACTCCAACCCGGCCGCAATCGCGCCCAACCAGAACGCCGTGCTGCGCGGCCTGCGCCGCGAGGATCTGTTCACCGTGGTGCTGGAGCAGTTTCAGACCGACACCGCGGATACCGCCGATATCGTGCTGCCGGTGACCACGTTCCTGGAGCACACCGACCTGTACTTCGCCTACGGACACTATTACCTGCAAATGGCGCGGCCGGCGCTGGCGGCCACGGGCGAGACCAAAAGCAACGTCGAGATCTTCCGCCTGCTGGCCGGGCGCATGGGCTTCGACGACCCCTGCTTCGCGGATTCCGATGACGACATGATCCGCACGCTGCTCGATTCGCCGCACCCATTCCTCAAGGACATCACGCTGGAGCGGCTGGACCGGGAGCATTCCGTGCGCCTCAACGTCTCCGACGACGGCGCGCCGTTCCTGCCCTTCGCCGAGGGCAACTTCGGCACGCCCGACGGGAAGTGCCACTTTGACGCCGCGACCCTGGATTACCAGCCCCCGGCGGAAAGCCGCCATGGCGACGCGGCGCTAAAGAGCAAGTACCCGCTGGAGTTGATCTCGCCGAAAAACGACGACAGCATGAACTCCACCTTCGGTCATCGCAACAGCGTGGACCTGGCAACCGCCACGCTGCATTTGAGCGCGGCCGACGCCGGGGTGCGCGGCATCCGAAATGCCGACCAGGTGCGCGTGTATAATGATCGCGGCGCCTGCCTGCTGATGGCCAGCGTGGATGACCGTGTGCGCCCCGGCGTGGTCTGCGCGCCGGCCGTGCGCTGGGGCAAGCGGTCGGCGGACAAGCGAAACATCAACGCGCTGACCAGCGATCGCATCACCGATTTCGGCGGCGGTCCCACCTTTTATAGTTGCCTCGTACAAGTAGAGAGAAGCGGAGACTGATGACACACACATGGTTGACCGAGCGCCGCGCCGCGGTGCGCCTGGGCTGCTCGCTGATATTGATAGCGCTGGTGCTGGCGCCGATGGGGTGTAAGCGCAAGAAGGTGCGCGTCGGGGCCACCGATGAAGAAACGCCGAAGATGCAGAGCGTTCTCAACATGGGAGACCCGAAAGTCGAGCCCCAACTGGTCAAGGGCTTCCATGGCATCGAGGCCAGCGCCTGGCGCTGGACCGAGAAACAGTTCACGGTGGCGCTGCGCCCGCCGTTCGGCGCCGGACAGAAGGGGGCGAAGCTGACCGTGAAGCTGACCGTCCCGCCGGTGACCATCGAGAAGCTGAAGAACGTGTCGCTCTCGGCAACCGCCGGGGGCAGCGCGCTTCCCCCCGAGACGTATACCACGGCCGGCGACTATGTTTACGTCCGCGAGATCCCGGCGAGCCTGCTCACGGGAGATTCGCTGCGCGTGGATTTCCAGTTGGATAAGGCCATGGCGCCCAGCGGCGCCGACATCCGCGAACTGGGGATCATCGTGTTGAACATCGGCCTGGAAGGCAAGTGAGCCCGGTGCGGGGGCCGCGCGCGGTCAGGCTGGCGAGCGCCGCCTTCTGGCTGGCTCCCTCGCTGCTCTGCCTGGCGCTCTACTGGCGCGGCTTTACCGCGTGGTTCCGCGCGGACGATTTCGCCTGGTTGGGAACCGGCATCTACATCCAGAACTTCCACGATTTTCTGCTGGCGATCTTCGCGCCGCAGGCGCAGGGAACCATCCGGCCGTTGAGCGAGCGCGCGTTTTTCATGCTGGGATTCAGCCTGTTCGGGCTGGACGCGCTGCCCTTCAAGATGGTCGTCTTCGCCACCCAGTTCGCCAATCTGGCGCTGGTGGCTGGGATCGGCGC
>JADGNT010000668.1 GCA_017883345.1 Candidatus Solibacter sp.
TGCGATCGCCCGAGACCGTCACGAGTTCGAGCAGATTGGACGAGCCCGGCATGGCGTGGCGCTGGAAGAACTTCTCGCCGCCGATTCCATCCGGCGTCCGCAGGATGGAGCAGGGCCGCCCCTTGATGTGATCGATCATCCAGTCGCCCACCGCCTCGTAGTAGCGGGCGAGGTCGCCCTTGGTGACCGGCGGATCCTCGTCCGGCCACAAGGGCTTGTCGGAATTGGAGATGGACACGCCCATCACCACCACCGCGCCCCCAGCGGCCTTGGGCGCGGGCTTGGCGACCTTGGTCTTGGCGGCTTTGGCCGGGCTCTCCGCCTCGACCTCGTCGGCGGGCTTGTCCTCGCGCAGCCCCTTGAAGGCGGCGTGGCGCACCATGCCGGCGCCGGTCCAGCCGGCGAACTCGATCTCGGCCACCAAGTCGGGGCGCGCCCAGTGCATGTTGGCTTTCTTGGGCGGACTGGCGCCGGCGGCAAAGGGGCTGGTCGTGCTCTCGACCTCCTTCAGCCGCGGCACCACCCGCCGCACGGTGTTCGCGGCGAAGCCGGTGCCAACGCGGCCGACATAGACCAGCTTCTTGCCGCGATGGACGCCAGCCAGCAGCGAGCGCAACCGTCCGCCCTCGCTGGTCCAGCCGCCGATCACCACCTCGTGGCCGCCGCGGCACTTGGCCTTGGTCCAGCCCATGCCGCGGCCGGATCTGTACGGCGCATCGAGGCGCTTGGAGACAATGCCCTCGAGATGCATCTGACAGGCCGATTGCAGCACCGCATCGCCCGGCGTCTCGAAGTGATCGACGTAGCGCACGGTCGGCGGCAGCTTCGACGTGGCGAGCAGGGCCTTCAGCCGCGCCTTGCGGTCCCGCAACGGCAGATCGCGCCGATCGTCGCCCTGGATGAACAACAGGTCGAAGGCAAAGAAGATCACCTCATCGGTCTCGTGGTCCGACAAGGCCGCCTGAAGCGCTGCGAAGTCCGGCACGCCGTGCTTGTCCAGCGCTACGACCTCGCCGTCGAGCAGGCAATCGGGGAGCGCGCTCGCGGCCCTGGCGATGCCGGCGAACTTGGCGGTCCAGTCGAGCCCCTTCCGCGTGCGGATCTGTGCGTCGCCGTGTTCGACGCGGATCTGCATGCGATAGCCGTCGAACTTGACCTCGTGCGCCCAGCCGGGCTCTGAGGTGGCGCGCTCGACCAGCTTGCAGAGTTGCGGCTCGATGAAACGCGGCATGGCGGCGCCGGCCGCCGTGGGCTTGCGCGTGATGAAGGGCGTCGGCGCCTTGCCCTTGCCGGCCGCGATCGCGTCCAGGCTGCGACCGGAGGCGATTGATGTGGGGTCCTTCAGGAGGGCATCGCCATCGCCCTCGCGGGCGGCTTCGTCGCGGTGCTTGATCAGCAGCCAGTTGGTGCGCTTGCCGCCCATGCGGTCGTGCTTCATGCGCACGAGCACCCAGCCGCCCTGCAGCCGCTCGCCTTCCAAAGAGAATTTCAGGTCGCCGCGTTTCAACCCGTCATGCGGATCGCCTTCGGGAACCCAGTGTCCGCGATCCCACAGCTGCACCGTGCCGCCGCCATATTGGCCCTTGGGAATGGTGCCTTCGAAATCGCCATAGTCGAGCGGGTGGTCCTCGACCTCGACCGCAAGGCGCTTGTCGTGCGGATCGAGCGAGGGACCGCGCGTCACGGCCCAGGACTTGAAGACGCCGTCGAGCTCGAGGCGGAAGTCGTAGTGCAGGCGCGTCGCGTCGTGGCGCTGGACGACGAAGCGCAACTTCGAGGAAGAAGGCATCGCCTTCTGCCCCGCCGGTTCGCACGTCTTGGCGAAATCCCGCTTGGCGCGATATTTCGACAAGCGGGATTTCGCCGAACTTGCCTTGGCCATGTGTTCCCGTGCTTTCGCTCAGCGCGGCGGCCGGAGCCGCCGCTGGCGGTCCCAAATCCTATTGCCCGACGGGGCATTCGAGGTTCGGACTCAGCGACTCACTTGGTCGGTGCTGTGCCTGGTGGCCAACTCGGACTGACGAGTTCGATACGCCACACCGGGCCGCCGAAATACAGTGGCTGCTCCGACTTCACAAACGCCGGCGCCTCTCCGCCGAGGATCCACACGTGCGAATCCGGCGGCTGCTTCCCAAGCAGCGGCGCGAGGAGTCCTGCCAGACCGCCGATTTCGACCTTCAGCACATAGTGGGTCGCTGTGCGGCCGGCGCCGCCGGTCGAGAAGCGTTCCTGTCCGACGGCGGTGACCGCCAGCTTTACGAGGCGCGGCTTCGGCGTGGTGGCCACGAACGACAGCGTTTTCGGCGGCGCGTTTGGCCGGACATTCTTCAGCAGCGTGGGGATCATGCCATTGGCCACGTCGGGCGGCAGAACGAGATGTTCGGCCTCGACCTTTTGTTCTCCGTGATCGTCGGTGTAGCGGACGGTCACGTTGCCGCGGCCGTCGAAGGTCATGTCGAGCGGTTGCGGAAAGGTGGGGCCCTTTTGTACGAGATGATAGCTCAGCAGTCGGAATACGCGGCGTTGCGAGTACACGGCGGTCTCATCATGCAGTGAGCCGTCCTTGAAGTGGAACACGAGCCGGGTGGTCACGCGGTCCCCACGAGCGAGCTGGATCAGATCGCCGTCGGCGATCGTCGTTCCATCCAACGTGCGGAGCGCCAGGAACCCGTGCACGATCCCTTCGATGTGCCGAACCACCACGGTTTCGCCGGAGAGCGTTACGCAACAGATGAACGCGCCGACGGAACCAAGCAGCCACAGGCGCGAGCGAGACACTGGAAGAGACATTGCTCAACGGCCCCCGATCGTGAAGCTGATGTTGACCCCCACGCACCTCAGCATGCGGCAATGGCTGAGGCGTGTCTGTGCGTTTGAGCACAGGTGCGACCAGAAGGCGGCAAGCACGGCGACGAGCAGCGCGGTCATGCTGCGGCGGACGGTATCAGTCTCGGCCCGCAACGGCAACGACCACTACAGGTACCGAATTTCTGGCAGTGGTCAAGTTTGAATTTGCTGGCCCTTGCGCGACCGCCCTCCCCGTGCCATATTGAGGGCATGCCAAAGCGGTCAAGCATATCAGGGCGGCGGACATTGGACCCGAACGAAACCGCCCTCAGTGCCATTCAGCGGGTCATTGCGCTGACGGAGGACGCGGAACAGCGTGCCGAGAAGAATCCTGCGGCTGTGGTTCTTGGGCGGAGGGGAGGGCTGAAGGGTGGACGGGCGCGGTCGGACCGGCTATCTCCAGCTCGTCGGATGGAGATTGCCCGGGCGGCGGCTGCGGCGAGGTGGACGAAGACACCGGTTCGCTAACCTCTGCCGCAGTGTCCAGAAGTGGCGTCGTTGATGGCGGAAGCTGTAAATCTGCAACATGGATGGTCTGGAGACCCGAGTCCTTTGCCAGTGCCTGAATATCCCGATCTGTCGTGTATATCGTCTCGGCTCCATTGACCTTCGCGATCGCCACAACCTGCCGGTCGATCTTTATCTTCTGCCAGTTCCCCACAAGCCCGAGTTTCTTTCCCTGGCCGAATTTGATGGCAAAGTAAATTTTGTGCCGTATATCACTGCCTCTGAGACCACGCTGATCGAGCGTCTGAG
>JADGNT010000063.1 GCA_017883345.1 Candidatus Solibacter sp.
CACTTCGCTGTTCTGATAGATGCCATCGAACTCGATGACGACGGTGCGGTCCTTGTAAGACTCGGGCGCGCGGAAGCGTTTTCGATACCAGCCGATGCCCGTGGGGAGGCTTCCCTGGGCTTTCTCCTGCTCGCTGAATGGGCCCTCGATGCTCCAATCGTGGGGCAGGTCGACAGAGCGCCATGCGGAGTCGGAGAACTCGGGTTGTTGCGCGCCGGGCGAGTCGCCCTTGAGGAACTTCCAACCGAAGTCAAAGGACTCGCGGATTCTCGCCGCGGGACTCGCGGGCTGACTCTGGGCCTGCAACGCAGAGACGAGCGCTGCCCCGCTGACGGCCTGGCGAAGCAATCCTCGCCGCGTAAGAGTCTGCTGGTTCATGGTTCGCTCCTTTGTGACACCGCATCAGGTTGCGAAAAACATATTCAGCCGCCGATGAACGCAGATGAACGCCGATAAGAGTTTTGTGTTATCGGCGTTGATCTGCGTTGATCGGCGGCCATAAATGCACTCCTAGCGCCTTGTGAACTTGTCAAACACCGTCATCACCGGCAAAGCATTCCCGTCGGCGCCGAAGAATCCGCGCCCGCCGCGACTGCCAGAAACCGCGGGCTCCCACCAGAAAACACCCTTGCCGAGACCAAACGGGGTGGCTTGCACTGTGCGGTTCACCTCTTCCAGAAACTCCTTCTGCCCTTCGGGAGATTCCGCGAAAGGCGCGGGTTTCTTGGTATATTCGCGCGGCTGCCAGTTGTAAGCGGCTTCCACCACCATGATGTCCTTATGATACTCGTTGGCCATGAAGATCAGGTTCTCGCGCAGGTCGTTCAGGCTGCCGTGCCACCAGGGATAGTAGGATTGTCCGATGACGTCGTACTTCACGCCGTAGGAATTCAGCTTGTCGAAAAACCATTTGGTCTTGGCGGCGTCGCCGCCCTTGTCGATGTGAATCATGATGCGCGGGCGCGGAGCGTTGCCGCCAATGGGGCCGCTGCCGGCTTCCACACCGGCGATTCCCGCCTTGATGAAATCCGCGAAGTGGTCCCAATTGGCGGGCAGTCTGGCGTCGGGCCAGAGCATTCCATTGGTGATTTCGTTACCGATCTGCACCATGTCCGGCAGCACGCCGGCTTCACGGAAGGCACTCGTGGTCTGCTTCGTGTAATCGAGCAGGGCCTGCACCATTTGTTCGTGCGACAAACCTTCCCATGCCTTGGGGATGAACTGCTTGCCCGGGTCGGCCCAGGTATCGGAGTAGTGATAGTCCAGCAGCAACTTATAGCCGAGCTGATGGGCCGCTTTGGCCAGCGCGATGGTGTACTCCAGGCTATTGGGAAGTTGCGTCGGCGTGTGGAACAGGCGCAGACGAATCCAGTTATAGCCGTGATCCTTGAAAATCTGCAGGCCCGGCTTAGCTTCGCCGCAGTCTTTGAAGACCGTGCCGCGGTCTTCGCTCTGCTTGAGGAAGGATAGATCGGCGCCTATCGCATATTCCGCCGCGCGCAAACCAGCGGCAGCGCAAATTAGAAGTAAGAGTGCCCGTTTCATTATCGTTTAACCGAGACTACGTACCATGTGGTCACCGGACTGCCGATCGCAAGCGCCCAGCCCGCCGCCGTCTTCTTCGCCTGGATGGGCTCTCCCATGGGGTGGCCCGCGCCATCGAGCGCGGACGCACTGACCGCCTTGGCTGCCTGGATGTCGCGCAGCACCACGGTTCCCGTGACCGGTTCGATGAGGGACGGAGACTCCCCCTGGTTCGCCGTGCGGGTATGAGCATCGTTCCATTTTAAGCCGGTATTGGTGACGCGCGATCCGGCAGTGAGCAGCATTTTGGCGGACTGGGACAGCGGTTTGGCATCCAGGGAAGAAAGCACAATGCTGGCGAAGCGGTTGGCGATATCGGCGGAGAGGTTCTTCACCGATTTTGCGTTGGCCTGGATGAAGCCGATGAGCGCCTGGGTGCGATCGGTTTCCACCGTGACCAACCCGGTATTCCGATCCGACGTGTACCAGGCGAGCTCTTTGGTGTCCGACACGATGGGGTTTGCCTCGGCGGCGGCGAACTTGGCGGTGGGCGCGCCATCGAGCGACTGGATGCGCACGGCGTGCTGGAGCGGCAGGGCGAGCGGAAAGCCCGGCGTGAAGTAGGGCTGCTCGGTGCGCGGCAGGCGGCGGCTGTCCAACACCTGATCTTTGGAATAAGTGCGCGCCACGGTTTCGCGCGCGGCATGCACGTCGCCGCGCAGAAAGGTGAGCGCCCCGGTGGCCATTTCCGTCATGCGTACCGGATCGAGCGAGATATCGAAGGGATCGCCCACATAGGATTTCCAGTTCGGGTCGCGCTTGGGCTCGAAGGTATACATGATGATGGCATCCCAATCCTGCAAGCTGCCGTAGGCGGCGAGGATGGGAATGCCTTCGGCGGCCCAATCGTTGGGGAACGGATGGTTGGTTTCGCTGACCGTATACGGTTTGCCCGCGAAGGCGGTTCGCGAAAGCTGGACCACGGTGGAGTTGAAGGGATCGTTGACCATCGGAGTGTTGACCGGCGGAGGCGATCCGGGATGCTGCCAATAGACGTGGCCGTCCAGGATATCGAGCTGGGAGAGCGCAGCCAGCATGGTGTATGGACTGCTGGTATGGCTGTGGTCGGCAGTGCCGGTAATGGGGCACTTCACGCCGAGATCCTTCTTCAGATACCCGCTCATGTCCCGATAGAACTTACTTTCCGCGTCCATGTAGAAGGCCATTTCGGTGGCGTAGCGTTCCTGGGGAGCGGCGGCGGTCTCCGGTCCCTTGAGGCGCGGGATAAGTGCGCCTTCGGGAACCCCAGCGAGCTCGCGAAGTTTCTTCAGCTCTTCGGGGCTGCGCTTCTGCTGCAACCAGAGGTTGAAGATGCCGGTGAGCTCTTCGTCGTAGTAGGGAGTGGGGGCGCGAAAACCGAGATAGAGGGCGTTCTCGTTGAGCAGTTCCACGATGGCGATGGCGCTCTCGTTGCGGTATTCGGCCCCGGTGTAAGGATTCACATGGGTCAGCAGATTCTTGGCGTACTCCTTCTCGAGAGCGATGAGGCGCGGATCGAAAAGCGTGAGCCCCTTGCCCCACTGGATTTTGTCGAAGTCCCGCACGCCGTCTGCGGACTTATACGACCGGCCCACGTTCAGGTTGAGATCGACATAGATCCCGCGCTTCTTGAATTCGGCGATCTCATAATCCAGCCGGTCGAGTTGCTGGGCGTCGAAAGAGCGGCTGTCGTTGCGGGTGGAATCGATAATCCCGCGCGGCGCCGGCAGGTCGAGGAAATGCAGCCGCACCATGTTGACGCCGTAGCGCGCCAGGGTGGCCGCGTACAGGGCAGCGTCTTCATGGGACGGAAGCAGGACCGAACCGCGGCTCCAATCCGTGACGTGGACACCCCAGAAGCGGATGCGCTGGCCCCCGGGTTTGACGAAGTGGCCGCCCTGAATGCGGATAAAGCCACTCTTGCCGGCGGGCGCATCGAGCAGAAAGGACACATCGGCGGGCGAGGTACCGCCCGCGCGATGATCCATCACAAACGGCTTTAACAGGCCGTCATCCCACTGGGCGAAGGCGGGAGTGGAGAGGAGCAGGAGCAGCAACGGCCCCTTGGAAAATCCACCCCGCGTTCGAGTTGGCATGGTCAGAATTGGAACCGGGCCACGAGTTGGCCGTTGCGCTGTCCGCCGATTCCGCTGGAATTGGTGATGTAGCCGAATCCACCGGTGGGCACGCCGGTGGCGCTATTGAAGGTTGCCGTGGCTACCGGATTGTTGTATCCCCCCGAGGGCAGGTTCAGGTATACCCGGTTGAACACGTTGAAGTACTCCGCCCGGATGTTGAGCGACAGCTTCTCGCGGAGCTGGAAGGTGCGCCCGAAATTCATCGATTCACTGACCTGGTGCTGCTGGCGGTAGTCGTTATAGTAAGCGGCGCCCTGCCCCCAGGTTCCGGTGGGCGTGTCGGCCCAGGCAGCCGGGTTCAGAATCTGCTGCTTGCTGTTGGGGTCGATACAGCCGCAGTTGGGATTCTGCAAGTACAGAGGGACGCCGGCCACCCGGTTGAAACGGGTATTGGTGTTGAAGGTGTAGTTGTTGAGATTGGTCCGCGAGGATGCGACCGCGATCAGGCTCCCGCTGGCGTAGCGCAGGATTCCGCCCCAGGTCCAGCCGCCGGTAAGTTGGCGGATGAACTTATTCGACGTCACCATGGGGGTCCGGTAAGTGAACGCCGTAACGGAAATGAAGGGCGTCGAAGTGGGAGTGAGCCCCCGGTTGGAACTGCGATTGAACGCATCGTTGATGCCGGCGCAACCATTGGCTCCCAGGCACAGCTCCTTCTGGTAAGTGAAGTTCGAGGTGAGGTCCAGGCCATGGGAATAGCGTTTGGTGAACTTGACCTGAAGGGCGTCATACCAACTGTTGCCGACCGGGTTGAACCACTCCGCCAGTGCGTCGTTGTATTCAGGGAAGGGCCGGAGACTCTGTGCCACGCTGGCGCTGCAGGGGTATCCGGCGTAGGGCACTTTGTATCCCGCATTCGTGGCCGTTGTAGAGCAGATGCCGGAGGTCAATAAGGTCCGGGTCGCCGGGTTGGTCAGATCCAGGCCCAAAGCCTGTATCTTCGCCGGAGAGATGGCATTAATCATGGCCAGGCCCCGAGCCTCCAGCCAGACCCCGCGATTTCCCACGTAGGCCGCTTCGAGCGACATGTCCTTGGTGAGTTGGCGCTGCAACGAGATGTTCCATTGATTGACACGGCCGGGGCGGCCGCCGTTGGGGTCGCGGTACTGTGCGGCCCATCCCGGCGCCGCGGCCAACGAACCCGGAGCAGGCGCCACACCGGGATTCAGCGTGGCGGCGGACAGCACCGCGGGGTCGTAGTGGATCCCGTCCTGGAACTGCGAAACCGCATAGCCGTAGCCGGTGGAATTGGTGACGGAATTGATGCCCAGGCCGGCGACGGGCATCCCACCATTCAGGTAGCCCCAACTGTCGCCGCCGCTGTATGTGAAGCCCCAGCCGGCGCGAAACACGGTTTTCTCATCGATCTGATAAGCCACCGCGAGGCGCGGCCCGAAGGCCTTCTTGTAACTCTTGGAGAAGAGGCAGTTGCATCTTCCGGCGCCATAGCCTTCGAAGATATACCCGCCCGGCAGTCCGCCGGCGGAAGGATTCGGCGTATTGAGGCCGATTTCGGCTTCGCGGTAGTACTGTTCGTGGCCCATGGGAGTGAAGTCCCACCGCAGGCCGTAGTCCAGTGTGAGCTTGCGAGTCAGCTTCCAGTTATCCTGCGCATAGACGCTCCAGTTCATCTTACGCAACTGGGTGTTTCTCGGAGCGTTGACGTTGGTATAAGTCACCTGGCCCAGGAGGAAGCTGGCGTAACCCGCGCCGATGGAGCCGCCGCCCACCGCCGAGTTCTGCAGGAATGGCACGGCGGTCGGGCCATTGCCAAACGTGTATTGCCCCTGCGAACCCTGGACGTTTTGATCGCTGTAGACGTCCTGTTTGACTTCCCCGCCCACCTTGTAAGCGTGGCTGCCGCGGATGTAGATGGCACTGGCCACAAAAGACAGCTTGTCGGTAAACTGGTGGTCGGCCGTGCTCGGCCCATAGGTTCCGCCGACGCCTCCCTGGTTGTTGACGCTGAGGCCGCCAATATTGGGGAAGCCGGTGGGATTGGTAGCGCCGCCCACCAGGCCGAGTTGGCCCACGGCGTCGTAGTTGAGAACCCCGGCCGGGGAACTGTCCGGATTCAGGAAACGATAGAAACCGACTCCCAAATGGCCGATCAGCGTGGACGAGAAGGTGTGGTCCGCATTTAACCGGTACTGGTCGCCCGATACGATCTTGGGACGAGAGGCGGTCAGCGGTTCGGGCAAGCCGTCTGGAGCCGCGATCTGGTTGGTGTGCTGCTGCGTCCAGAAAAAGCTTAGCTTGGTCTTGACGCTCAGGTTCTGGTCAAGTTTGAGGCTGGGAATCTGCTGCTGCGTATTGGTGACGATATTGGGGATCCAGTTCAACGTGGTCTGCGTATTGATGGCGGCAGGAATCAAATTCTGGATCTTGGCGCTGACCGGATCGATGCGGTTTGTCGGAATGATGTTGCCCGGGAAGGGAGTGCGGATTACCAATCCATTGACCGTCTGGGTGGTGTTGGGGTCGTAGATGGTGTTCTCGGCAAACTGCATTCCCGAGGTCGGATCGGTCAGCGTCTTACCGGTCAGGGCAGCCGCAAAGTTGCCTTGCCGGTAAGCCGCCGTGGGCACGGTGCTGTAGGAGGAAACGGAGAGTTGATTGTTTGCGAACCTCTCCAGGCCGAAAAAGAAGAAGGTCTTATTCCGGCCATTGTAGAGTTTCGGAATCCAGACCGGCCCGCCGACGGTGAAGCCATAATCGTTCTTACGGTCCCGATCCGTCAAGTGGCTGAAGGGGTGAGCGGCATCCAGAGCTTCGTTCGCCCATTGCTCATAGGCGCTGCCGTGAATCTGGTTGGTTCCGCTCTTCGTGGTGAAGTTATAGAATCCGCCTGCCACCTGGCCGAACTCGGGCGAGAAATTGGAAGACTGGACGGCGAACTCGGTGATCGTCTCTACCGAAGCCGCCGCCACGGAACTGGTCCAACTAGCGTCGTTGATGCTGGTGGAGTCCTGGCCTTCCAGATAGACCTTGAAGTTGCCGTAGGTCCCCGTGGGAATTCCATTGATTGGGGCGTTATAGGCTGTGCCCGAGACGCCTGGCGCCAGCATGATGAAACTCAGCCAGTTGCGGATTCCGCCTCCGGCGGCGCCGCCGCCGCCGAAATTCAGCGGCAGATCGTTCACCTTGTCGCCTTTGATAACCATGCTCTGCTCGCCATTTTCCGTCTTCAGCAGAGCAGCCTCGGCGGTGACCGTCACCGATTCGGTGGACGCGCCTACCTGGAGCGCGGTGTCCACGCGAATCGTCTGGGCGACTGCCACCTCCACGTTCTCATGCGTGGCTTTCTTGAAGCCGGATGCTTCCACGTTCAGTTCGTACTTGCCGGCCGGCAGCGAGGCAAGTGTAAAGTTACCGGTGTCGGTAGTGGTGGTTTCGAAGGTTGAGCCGTTATCCAGGTTCTTGGCGGATACCTTGGCTCCGGGGACAACCGCCGCGGCCGGATCGATGACCGAGCCAGTAATGGTCCCGCGATCGCTCTGGGCGAACGCGGCCACAGTAAACAACAGTGTGCAGAACGTATTCCGTACCAGTCTCATACGAGCTTCCTCCCACGCATATCGGAGCGCTCCCGAAACGGCGTTTGGCGCCTTCCACTCACGGTGGATACGGACCAAACGCTGGTGTTCGAGCGAAACCGCGCTAACCGAGCGCACCAAGACACCTCAACGTACTGGGTGGGATTATATGCCCCTGGCCGCAGGGTTGCACCCATCTAAAGTTGGGTAGCGCCTATGCGGCATCGGGGGAGCGGGGGTACCGGCTTCCCTGTGTCCGGGTGTTCCGGTGGAATCCGGAACGCGCCGGCGGGGACGGGCGCGGGTTGCAGCGTGGGTTGGGAGGGTGGGGCGGGAGACGGCGGCTCGGGGGCGGGATTTTCGGGGGTAAGCGGCTTCGTTGGGCCCGGGATGCAAGTGGTTTCCTTTGGTTCGGGTTGGGCCTCCACAATGGGTTCTTCCGAAAATACGTACGGCCGAGATTTCACGCCCCTTGTTTTCAATATGTTGCGGGCCTCGTGTTTATGTTCTTTCCCCCGACTATCGGCGGTTCCTGGACTGCTGTGTTCGGCTGCTGGGAAGCAATCGTTTCGGTCGCTTGCCGGTTGGAGTGAACCCGAACACCCAGTTTGCCCAACCTGCGAATATGATGCCGGATCAGACGCTCCTTTTGTGTGTCCGGGAGCGCTGATGCTTGCCGTTCCCGGTAGGGTTGCCCGGTGCGTAGTACCTGGTATACCAAGCAGAGGACGGTGTGCGCGACGGCCACCAGCGCCGGAGGTTTCTTGCCTCCCGACTTGGTAGTAAGACGCCAAAACTTCTCCTTCAGGAAGCAATCCTTCTTGGCCGCGGCTGCCCATGCACATTCGGTCAGCGCACCACGCAGCCATGGATTGCCTCCCGTCGTATGGCTGCTTCGGTTCTTGCCCGCACTCCGGTTGTTTCCCGGACAGACCCCTGCCCACGAACTGATCTGCTTCTCCGACGGAAACTGGGTCATGTCTGGGCCTGTCTCCGCCAGGATCTTCGCGGCGCTTCGTTCCTGTATCCCGGGGATGGTCTGTAGAAGTTGCCATTGCTGATCCAACCCCGCAGACCGAATCTTTTCCGCGATGTCGTTGTCTAACTCCTCCAGTTGTTCTTCCAAAAATCGCATGTGCGCCAGACTGTAGCCGATCATCTTTCGATGGTGGTCGCTCATCTGGTGTCCCTCCAACGCTGCGATGATCTGCGGGATCTTCTTTTTCGCCCGCCGTTGTGCAAACTGAGCGATTTCCTCTGGTTTGGCCTTTCCCTTCAGCAATGCATCGAGCATCAACTGCCCGGAAACCCCAAACACATCCGAAAGTACATTACCCAACTTCACGTTGGCGTCTTCCAGAATCTTCTGCACACGGTTCTTCTCCGACGTCCCATTTCCATTCAGGCGTTCTCTTCGACGTGTCAGGTCCCTCAGCTCCCGGATCGAGCGCGGCGGAATAAAACTCGGGTGGATCATGGCGTGCCGCAGCAGGTGCGCCAGCCACCACCCATCCTTGTCATCCGTTTTGTGTCCTTTCCGAATCTTCACCTCGCGCGGATTCGCCAGATACACCTTCACGGCATCCTCCAACACGTTGAACACGGGCTTCCAATAGGACCCCGTGCTCTCCATCACCACATGCGTGATTCGTTCTTGCTTGAGCCAGCCCTGAAGCTGCTGTAGCTCAGCCACTGTCGTGCCAAATCTCCGTTTCTCGGCGCGGGCCTCCCCGTCGAGTGGTCCGATCATCACACACACGGATAACCACTTCTTCCCTACGTCGATTCCGGCGCATCGCTCCACGGCTGCACAAATCATATCGTTCTCCTTGAATTAGCGGGAGAACAGTTGACGTCTAAAAGAAATACGTTCTTCCTCGGCTCGACAGCGCCATTCGGGGATTCATCACGTCAACCTGGCCAGTTTCGTTTACGAGCCCAACCACGCACCATTACCCATTCCGGCCGCCTTCTCCAGCTTCTTGCAGCATAGATCGTCCTGGCCGACTCGGCCACAGCCCCCAAATTTTCATTCCCGGGGGTGCCCGCTCTACCGGACATACCATTTCGTTTGGTAATTCGTGGCGGAGCGCTTTGAGCCTTTCGAAATCCTCGATGGCGCGCGGCCCAGAGGGCACCCCGAGGCGTTCGGTCTGGGCCTGGTAGCGCAGGAAGAGGGCCCAACTATTGGAGTAGTGGATGAGGCGATGGAAGCCTTCGGCCAGGAGGTAGTTGCGGGTATGGACCTTGGTGACTTCCATATCGCCGTTGCAGAGTTCCGGGCTGATCCCGACCAAGGGCTTGCCGCTGCCGGTGAGGGACTCATTGAGGCAGGTGGTGAACATGCCGTTTTCGAGGCGGGCGGCGCGGAGGAGGGCCTGCTGGGCGGGGGGCGATGCGCTCGATGGCGAAGAGATCCGGGGAGTTGACGGGCTGGTAGCAGGCGACGAGGTCGTCCTTGAGGCGGCGACCTCGTCGATCTCTTCGAGGCGGACGACGGCGAAGGTGGTAGCGGTGAATCCGTGTTTGCGGGAGTTTTGGGCGGAGCGGGCCTTGCTTTCCGGGGAGCGGGGTCCGGTGGTGCGAGAGGCGTTGGCGCGATTGGCGGCGAGCTGTTTGGGGGAGAGCGGCATGGGTTTTCCTTCCGTTTTGAGCTATACCATGGGGAGAGGGGCAGTCCGAAATAGGGGGGAGGCAAGTCATGGGAGGGGAAGGATTTATTTTGTTGGAGTTGGAGTCACTCGAGGGATGCCGTTCAACGCAGAGACGCTGCGAACGCAGAGAAAAGCGCAGAGAAGGCATTCTGGGGGATGGGGGGGCTTCGACCTCGAACGATGGGAATGATCCGGAACAGTCCTTACAAACCGATCTATGCGTGGGGCGGGCATAGTATTGGGCACAGGTTCACAGGGCGAAGAAGAGAAAGAGCGCAAAGATCAGCAGGAAAGCGAGGCGCAGAACGCCAACCAGCAAGGGCCCCCGCCCGAAGCCCTACCCTCGACAGACAAGACCCAGAGCAACGTTGGGCGCCAGCAGGGGCAGGCGCCGAAGATCGGTCCGAAGTCGGGTGCGGCCGCGCAGGATTGCTCGCCGCCGCGCTCGGAAACGCAGGATTTTGAAAAAGCGTCCCTACAAAAGTCCCTACAATCGGGTCACGCACGGGGCAAAACGAGGAGAAGATAACGCGGAAGTCATTGAAACGATTGGCTCCCCAGGTAGGATTCGAACCTACAACCCTTCGGTTAACAGCCGAATTTCGTCCTTTTTACCTCAATTTGCCCGCTTTTGCTACCTTTTGCTGATTTTAGCCTAACCTCCTTCCTGCCAGAAACTTGCGAGCTGCTTGGAGTTGCTTTGAACTGTCTGGAGATGCCGGCTGTTGGTGCATAGAATAGGCAAGAAATAGGCAGAGTCTTTCGTCCTGTTCCAAGCCTGTTAGCGATCACGTAAAAACGTCGTCTCTTGGACCGCGGCCGGCGGTTTCCGCGCTGGTCGGCCTCTGCGCTGAAGCCGAAGATACCTGAATGGATCAACCCAATGGCTATGCCATCCACAGATGTAGCACCTGGGAGAGACAACTGGGCTGATGACTCGTCGCGGTGACTGGTCGGAAATCTTGATCCGTCATGCGGGGGCATGAGTGCCGCTGGCGATAGAATCGCCCGCGAAGGTGGTGAGCCTGTTTCCCTGGCTCCGTGCGGTGATAGTGGCGGTTGGCCGCACTGACGCTGCTGCCGCCGCGCTCGGCAGGCTTGCCCGCAGTAACGGTCGCAAAGCCCGCAAACGAAAAAGAGAGCGCCTACGACAAAGCGGTCTGAGAGCAGTTTCCAACGAGGCCGACTTCACCGTCTCGATTCCGCACTGCACCTGATGTCATCGGCTTCTCGACGTAGACGTCCTTGCCCGCGGCGCAGGCCATGACGGTGAGAAGGCAGTGCCAGTGATCGGGCGTGGCGACAATCACGGCATCGACGTTCTTGTCATCATACATCCGGCGAAAGTCGCTGTAGCCCCTGGCGTTCGGATTTCCCATGTATTCGAGGCCCTGCTGCAGCCGCGGCCTGTATGTTTCCGAGAGTGCCACCAGGTTGACATCGGTGAACTTCTTGAAGTCGGCGACATGCTGCTTCCCGATCAATCCAAACCCGATAAATCCGAGGCCAATCCGGTCATTCGCTCCGAGCACCCGATTGTAGGACACTGCCGTCAAGGCCGCGGTGGTCACGAAACCACGCCGGGTTGCTCGCAGGTTGTTGCTTTCGTTCACGTTCCGTTCTCCTTTTTCGGTCTTCTGAAGAGAGTGACTGCTATCCCGAGGCCGCCCAATGCCCAACGCGGGCGGCTGGCGCGAAGCGCGAGCCGCCCGTCCGAGGCTCATGCCGGTCAGACCCAGTCCAGGTTAGTGACGGAATTCCGCGGTAAGGAGATTTCCGTCCTCAGGCCGCCCAGGTGCAACGGAATCCTGCGCGCGGCGCCCGTGTTGCTCAACACCACGGTCTTGGCACCGTTGGGGTTGACGAATGCCACGTGCGCCACTCCTTCCACGGCGCCCTGGGAATCGAAGCGTTTGGCTCCGCGGCGCGCCGCATGGGTGTAGTGTTTCATGGCCCAGTAGTTGCCACTGCGGGTGATTTCTTTCGTCCGGGAATCGATGGTGATAAAACCGCGGCCGTTGAAGGGCCCGATATTCGGTTTGCCGTTTTCATCCAGCACCAGGTTCCACACAATGATGCACTTCATCCAATTGCGGACGGCATTGGCCGCGCCCGCGCCAGCGCGCGCAATGGTCTCGGCGGACTGCGGGTCGCGCCGAGGCCGCCGGCCTCCCGTTCCGCCCGCAGGTTCGGGACCCGCGCCGCCGGGAGCACCGGCTCCGAACGTCA
>JADGNT010000669.1 GCA_017883345.1 Candidatus Solibacter sp.
CGCCGAGTTGGTAGGCGAAGCCCACGCGCGGCTCGAAGCCCTTCTTTCTCATGGTAAACGGCGATCTTCCCTGGCCGCCGACACCGGTGAAGGTAAGACCGCCCTTCATGTTTGCCAGGTTGTTGTATTGCGTGGTGAGGGCCGCCGGAAACACGGTGCCGGCTGCCTTCATGGCTACCACGTTGGCGGCAACCTGCGCCGCAATCGGATTGGAGACGGCCGGGTCGAAGGGTCCGTTCATGCGGTTCCACTTCTCGAACTGGGGACCGTTGAAGTCCCAACGGAGTCCGAGATTCAAGGTGAGGCGCCGGTTGACCTTCCAATCGTCCTGGATGTAGGGAGCGGCATAATACTGCTTCCACCAGGGATACAGCGGGTAGGAGGAAGATCCGCCGGTGAGTCCCAGCAGGAACGACGCGTAGCTGTCGCCACTGGTGGCTTCACCCACGTTGTAGACTCTCTGCGTCCAGGAGCTGTTCTGGCTGAACTGCAGGATGTTGCCAGTGTTCTCGATTTCGTAATTGATCTGGCGAATGTCGAAGCCGGCTTTGATGGTGTGCGAGCCGGTGACCTTGGTGGCGCTGAGCATCAGTTCGAACGTGTCGGTGAAATTGTTGCTCTGGCTGCGGCCCAGGGTGTTGTAATTGTCGAAGGTCCATTGGCCGAAGTAGACCGGGCTGGGCAACTGGCTCAACAGAGACTTGGGCAAGCCCAGGCTGGACATGTCGAACCCCGTGTTGGCCTTGCCGTACCCCTTCTCGATAAAGCGGTTGTAGGACGCGCGCGCGTTCAGGATGAAGGTCGGGGAGACGGTGCCGATCCAGTCCACTACGTAGGCGTCATTGATGCGTTGGAAGGGCTGCTGGCCGTCGGTGCCCGGCTTGTTGTCGATGCCGTTGCCGGCGCGGTCTTCGGTGCGGTCGTTGGAAGCATGGCGGAAAAATGCGCGGTGCTTGCTGCCGAAGTTCCAGTCGAACTTGAGGATCAGGTTATAGAACTTGTCGGCGTCGAAATAGGCGGGAAGCGACAGGTTGTTGTTCGCATAGCGAGATCCCGCGGGTGCCGCCCGGTTCGGCAAAGGCATGTACTGGGTGACTGCCAGCGCAATCGGACTGATCCGGTTCGTCGGAATGATGTTCCCGGGGAAGGGCTGACGGTTGGTGAGGATGTTGCCGGCGGCGTCGTAGGTGGCGGTAAACGGGTCGTAAATGGTGATGGGCTGGTTGGAGGAAGTCACCAACTTGGAAAAATTGCCGGTACGCATTTCCGCTTCCGGATAGGAAACGATCAGCGGGTTGGGCGTGCCCTCACGGTAATTCTCAAACGCGCCCATGTAGAACAGCTTGATCGCGCCATCCTTTTTCAGAAGGTGCGGTACATAGATTGGCCCCTCCACCTCGAAGCCGTATTGATCCAGATAGTGGTTTGTTCTCGGCTTGGCGATGGCGTTGTTCTGGAACGTATTCGCGTCCAGCGAAATGCGGCGCATATACTCATACGCGGCGCCATGGAAGGTATTGGTGCCGCTCTTCAGCACGACGTTCATGATGCCGCCGCCGGTGTGGCCATACTGCGAATCGTACATGTTGGCCATCACGTTGAATTCCTGGACCGCATCCACGTTGGGCACATAGGCGACGTTGTTGCCGCCCATCTGGCCGTTGTTGGACGCGCCGTCGAGCATGAATTCGGACGAGGAATCGCGGCCGCCGTTCATGGACCACTGGGCGATAGCGCCGTTGTCGAAGGGGCGCTGCCAGATGGCCGCCCCGTTGAATGTGACGCCAGCCATCATGGCGCCGAGCATGTACGGGTTGCGGGCGTTCAAAGGCATTTCCGCAACCTGTTGCGTGGTGATGATGGCAGAGCGCGTGGCCGACTGGGTATCCAGGGCCACCGCATCCGCCGTCACTTCCACGCTCTCATTCACGCCGCCGACTTCCAGATGGATGTCGATGCCGCTGACTTTCGCGGCTTCCAGCGTGAGTTTGTCCTGGACGTACTGTTTGAACCCGGCTGCTGTGGCGGTCACCTTATAGATCCCCGGCCGCAGAAACGTAATGGTGTACGCTCCCGAGTTGTCCGAGTTCCCCGTCGTGGTTTCGTTATTGTCCACATTGACGGCTTGGATCTTTGCGTTTGGCACGGCGGCGCCACTCGCGTCCGTGACGTGACCCGAGATGGTGCTGCGAAATTCTTGCGTCAGCGCCGGCAAAGCGAGCAGGCACAGCAGCGATAGCGTCGTGGCTAATCTTTTCATCACTTAAAATCCCCCAATTTCGGTGATATTTCGGCAGTGTTACGAGACTTACCGTGGGTGATCTTATCACGCGCCACACCCGAATGGAATGTTTTTTTTGTATGCGCTTGCGTAGTTTTCGTATTTTGAGATTCCAAATTCGGTAGATACGGTAAATTCAGGGCGAACGGAGTGTCCACCCTCCGAAACCTCCTGGGCAAGGTGGTGCTTGCAACTCTACTTCCCGCGCTGGTCTGGCCGCAGGATGCCGAGGAACTTTTCCGCCAGGGCGGACGCTTTTTCGCCGAGCGCAACCTGGAGGCCGCCATTGCAGCGTTTCAGCGCTCCGTAGAGCTGCGGCCCGGGTATGCGCCCGCCTGGAAAGCCCTGGGTGCGGTGTATGCGTCGCGCGGCGAATTCGAGCGCGCCGAGACCCCGTTTCGGAACGCCCGCGAACGCCAGCCCTCGCTGCCCGACGCCTGCCTCTACTATGGCCGCACGCTCTATCTGCTGAACCGCTTCCAGCCGGCGATCAATGTGCTCCGCCGTACAATTCAAAAAGAGCGGGAAAACGGCGAGGCATACCGGCTCCTGGGGCTTTCGCTGGAAGCACTCGGACAGGCCGCCGAAGCCGGCGATGCCTTGCGCCAGGCGGTGCGCCTGAATCGCGGCTCGGCGCCCAATGAAGACCCGGGCATCGACTACGCGGTATTCCTGTTCCGTCAGGGACGCGCCGAAGACGTCATGTGCCCCTTGGAAAGCGCCTTGAAGCGTCTCCGGACGCCGCCCGGGCGCACCTGGAACTGGGCTGCATCCAGCTCGCCCTGGACCACCTGGAGGAAGCCGCGGCGCACCTGGAACGCGCCCTGGCGCTCAACCCGCGATCCGCGCGCGCCCACCTTCCGCTCGGCAACGTCTACCTGCGCCAGGGCAAGCCGGAAGCCGCCGAGGAGCGCCTGCGTCAGGGCTCCCTCACCGTCAAGTAGCGAACAGGTCCAGAAACCCGTCGCCATCGTAGTCGAACCAGCCGGCCGCGACCGACCAGGGCTCGTCGTGAATCCCCGCCTTGCCCGTCACCTCTTCGAAAGTCCCATCACCGCGATTGCGATACAGCGCATTATGATTCACCCCGGCGACGAACAGATCGGGGTGGCCATCGTTATCGTAGTCCGCGGCGGCCGCGCCCATGCTGTACCCCTGGCCGCGCAAACCCGCTTTGGCCGTGACATCTTCGAACACGCCGCCCCCGCGATTGCCGTAGAGCCGGTTCCACCAACCGGCATCGGGCTTGACCAAGCCCGGCTGGCGCGCGCCGTTAGTGAAAAAGAGGTCCAGCAGCCCATCGCCGTCGTAATC
>JADGNT010000670.1 GCA_017883345.1 Candidatus Solibacter sp.
GCCAGCACCTGCGCCCGCCCCGACCCGGTGCGCTGCGCGACGGCTATGCCGTGGATCTCCGCCGGCACGCGCAATCGGGACTGGCGCAGCGCCGCCGCGATCTCCGCCGCCGGCGCGCTCCAATGCCACTCGCCCGCACTCTGCCGCGGGCAATACGGGTCCGCATGACTCCGCAGGAACGGGGCGCGCAGATCGCTCCACACCGCCACGGCGTCCTCCGTGATTCCGCCACAACTGCGCGAGTAACAGGCGAACGCCGGCTTGCCTTTCCACCACAACAGCTCCCCAGCGGTCTGCGCGGCGAGCGATGCCAGACGCGGCGTGACGGCGTCGAAATCCAGACGCTGGCAATGCGTGGTGGCGCAGAGATCGTAGCCTTCCGCCGCATGCCGCCCGCGCAGGTTCAGCGCATAGGAACGGGCCGCCACCGCCATCGCCTTGATGGCTTCGTCGGAGCGGAAGGTGCTGCACTCTCCCGCCAGGACCGCCGCGACATACTGCTCCAGCGCCATTTCGACGGTGGCCGATCTGACGCGCACTTTCAGGGTTCCGGGCGCGGCTGTGAGCGTGGCGCAGGCCAGCAGCGCGAGGAGCACGGTTGGCAGGCGGAAGCGCCTGCCCCACAAGGTCTTGCCCCTCACAACTGGCCCTTCCAGTGCGCTTCCAGGATGCGCCCCGCGATCGGCGCGGCATCCGCTCCGCCCGACCGCGCCTGTAACATCACCGTCACCACAGCCCCGTCCGTGAAGCCTGCGAACCACGCCAGGTACACCCCTGCCGGCGTGCGCACGCTGCCGGTCTTTCCCGCGACTTTCAGCCCCGTCACTTGCGCCCGCTGCGCGGTGCCGAATGAGACCGCGTCCGCCATCCCCGCCAGCACCGCCGGCGCAGCCCGCGACGCCAGGCGGCAGTACGCCATGGCGAGCGATGCCGGCGTCACCAGCACGCCGTCCTCGCCGAGCGCCTGCAACTCCGGCGACGCGTTCCACACGCGGCCCGCGCCTTCGCGTTCGCCGAACCAGTTGGTGCGCGACACCAGGCCCCATCGCTCCATCACGCGCGCCAGTTCGCCGTCGCGAAATCGCGGCGCGTAGTGGGCCACGAAGCAGTTGCACGAATACGCGATCGCCGTGCGCACGGTCAGGGGGGCGGGCAGCGGCGGATGCGAGCAGTCGAAGCTCCGCCCTTCGAGGCGCAGATCGTGGGGGCAGGGAAAGCTATCGCCGGCGCGTAATTGGCCGCGCTCCAGCAGCGCGTTCAGCACCAGCGGCTTCAACGTCGATCCCGGCGGCGCCGCCGACCCGCTCGCCAGTTCCGGCGCATGGGCGGCGATCAGGCGCCGCGTCTTGCGGTCCACCAGCACACTGGCGCCGTGTGCACCATCGAAAAAGCGGTCGACCCCTTTCGCCCACGCGACCCCTTTGGTCCAAGCTCCGGTGACAAGCAGACTCGCGATGGCGTGGCGGCGCACCATGGTCTCGTCATTCCAGTGTATAAGGATCGCGCTGGTGGGACAGGCGGGGTACCCTCTGCGGTACACGTTAGCGTCGGGCTGGTTCAGCCGGCACCGCTTCATAACGAGCCAAGGGCCTCCTCGACCAACTCGGGTTTTCTGCAATCACGACAAGGAGGGTGCGCGCAGGCCCGGTCAAAGAGGGTAGCGGCAACGTTTTTGCCGACCTCGGCTTTCCCCACCCTGAACGGGAGCAACTCAAGGCCCGCCTCAGGCTCCAAATCTACCGGCTGATCAAGGATCGGGGACTCACACAGGCAAAGGCCGGCGCGATGCTGGGCATTCGGCAGCCGCATGTTTCCGGTCTGATGCGTGGGCAGTCCGGCAACTTCTCCGCCGAGCGGCTCATGCACTTTCTGACCGCCCTCGGCCAGGACGTTGAAATTACCGTGAGGCTGGCCAGCAAGGAGCACGGCGGAGTTTCCCTCGTGCCCGGGTGATATTCCGTGGAAGTGTGCGTCCGAACTCCCCGCAAGTCCTTGTGGGAAACTTGGCGCGCTCTGCGGATGAGCCTTGGCGAACGTTAGCCGGCTCCCCGCCGCTTCTGCTCCAGCGTGCGCCGCAGAATCGGCAAAACAGCCAGATCCTTTTCACCCGCGAGATCTTCCTTGAGCGCGACTATCGTTGCCAGATTTAGTACACGCACTCGCACTCCCCCACCTGTTTCCATCTCAATGGTGTGCGGCAACAGATCTTCATAGCCCAGTCCGCGGCCGATTGTCCCCAACACATCGAGGGGGCCGCAATTGGTAATCAGGTTGTGATGGCCGGGTGAACTGAGATGGCTGGCGTCCGGCTTGAGCCGCCGGTCCGGCTGCATCCGATAAATGGCATCGAGGGTATCGAGCACGCGCAGGAGCCTGGCTACATTTGGCTCATCTCGCGCGGGAACGATTTCCAGAGCGAGCGTACTCACCGGAGCGCCATTCAGAACAGCCGCCAGCCCCCCCACAACGGCAAACTCCACGCCCCCTTTTACAAACACTGTGGATATTATCAGTCTGTTTCCATAAACTGACATATTCCATCTCCCGAATCCCCAAAATCGCCGAGCTAATCTCAAGGTGGGGCAGGCGCTTCCGCCTGTCAATATCCGAGCGTAGCTCGGACACCCGGAGCCACCCCTTCACCCCAATCCACTTCGCCCCAAATTGGCTTCGTTCCTGCAACCCCCACCGCCGCCCCACCCCAGCCGGCGCCCGCACTCACCACCAATCACCCCGGGGGCTTGACTGATCGCGGTATAATAATCGTGGATGGTGTTCTGCAGCCCGTGCCAGCGGGTGGTCGAAGCTTCGAATCCTTCCCAGTTAAGCGGTAACCCTTGTCGTCGATTTTCCCCTGCTTGGAGGTATCCAACACCCACTTGATCAAATCCAGCGTCCGCATCAGCCGAGGCGTCGAAAGCCTCTTCGGCACCCGGGATGAAAACATCCGGTTGATTGAAGCCGGATTGGGCGTCCAGACCCACCTGCTCGACAACAACCTCGAAATCGAAGGCGAGGCCGAGAACGTCAGCCGCGCGGCCAACATCCTGGAGGACTACAACACCCTCCTCCGCGAAGGCCACGTCTTCACCAACGGCGACCTGAACAGCTACCTGCGCGTGGTCACTGGCGACCGCGAAGTGTCGCTTCGCGCCCTGGTGAACAGCGGCAAGCAGCGCAACTTCGGCAAGAAGGTGCTGGCGCCCAAGACCGTCAACCAGCGCCGCTACCTGGAAGCCATCGAGCGCAACGACCTCGTCATCGGCATCGGCCCCGCCGGCACCGGCAAGACCTACCTGGCTGTCGCCATGGCCATCTCCGCGCTGATGAACAAACAGGTGGCGCGCATCGTCCTGACGCGTCCCGCCGTGGAAGCCGGCGAGCGCCTGGGCTTCCTCCCCGGCACCTTGCAGGAGAAGGTCGACCCCTACCTGCGCCCCCTCTACGATGCCCTCTACGACATGCTGGATAGCGAGCGCGTGGAGAAACTCCTGGAGCGCAACGTCATTGAAGTGGCGCCCATCGCCTTCATGCGCGGTCGCACGCTCAACGATAGCTTCATCATCCTCGACGAGGCGCAGAACTGCACAGT
>JADGNT010000671.1 GCA_017883345.1 Candidatus Solibacter sp.
GGAAATGGCCAATACTGCGGAAAGCGGCTTCTCTCCTGTCCGGCAATTTGACCCGTACACCCGGCCCAGACTTGCTCGTTGGCCCATTCCAGGGCGACTTTCTCAGTGTCTCCTCCAACCAGTGCACGTTTGGTTAACTGCCAAGCTGGGAGCGGACGTGCCGGGGCTGTAGACGACCGACCTGCGCCGAGGTCTTACGGAGTGCGCGTGCCCGGCGCTGCGCCGAGGCCGGATCGCGAGGTGCTGCAAAGGGGGGCTGAGCGGATGGCCAGCAGGAACCTTTCAAAGCGATTGGAACGGTTGGAGGAACGGATGCTGCCGGCCGGCGAGCCGTTGATCGTCCAGATCCAATTCGTGTCCCCAGACGGGACCGTCGAGGATGGTCCCCAGGTTATCGTGCCGGGCGCTGGAGGTCGCCGCTTGGGAAAGAACCGAGATGAACCATAGGCTCAAATCCCGAATCGCCCGCATGGAAAGGACGCTCCCGAGATTGCCGGCACCCGTGGTGCCAAGCCAGTGCCCGGCGCTCTTGCTCGCCTCCCGTCTCGCCGGTTGGGGAATCGAGCGCGGCCCCAACGAGAGCTTGGCGGAGACGACTGCACGGGCCATGGGGATCGGTGTCAGGGACTTGCGGGCGAAGTTGTGGCTGCTGGCGGGCTCTTCTTAGCTACCGATATTCGTAGATAACGCCTTCGACAAAGCCGATTGCCGCGGCCGGAGGCCGTTCCGGCGACACTCTCCGAGTGGGCGACCATCCGGCCGGAACGCAAAGGAATCCTGCCAATTCCCCCGCTCCCTGGTCCACGGCATGTATGAAGGCCGCCGAGCGGCACCCGGGCGCGGAATCGGTCTGCCGCAGGTGGAATGTTGTCGCAACACAACTCGTCTAAAAACAAACCTCGCTGAGTTCTCCTTCTGCGACGGGTTTCGAGACGGCCATGCGCTCTTGTCACGGGTCTTAGCGTACAGGATTTACGCAGTGGTCCTACGCGGCCGCATACCTTCCTGACCTATAATGAACCTGGACATCTAAATTCCGTTACCGCCTGGAATGTTGTTCTCCAAATCTTTGGTGGCCAACGAAATCTGCTTCTGGGTCCGAGACTGCGGACTTCTACCTGCTCCCGAAGCGTAACCATGCTCGCTTCCCAAAGGTTCACCGTGCGTTATGCCTGTACTTTCTTCCTCATCTCACTCGCCGCCACTGCCCAGGTGCGTACCCTTCAAGACGGCACACCCGTGCGTCTTCGTCTCAGTCGAAACGTCTCTTCTTCCACCGCGCACGTCCAAGAAACGGTGGATTTCGAAGTCACCGAACCCGTCATCGACCAGAATTACGTGGTCATCCCGAAAGGTGCCGTCGCCCTCGGCCGCGTGAGCAAGGTGCAAGCCAAGCGCCGCTTTGGACGGGCCGGCGCCCTCGAACTCAGCATCGATTCCGTGCGCCTCACCGATGGACAGACTATCCCCCTGCGCGCCACCCGCGAAAAAGGAGAAGGCGACATGAGCGGCCCCCGTGTAGCCGCCACTATCGCAGCCTCCCCCGTGTTGGTGTGGGTGAAAGGCAAGGACGTGACCTTCGACAAAGGTACTGAAACCACCGCCTATGTCAGCGGCGACGCCCGCCTCGCTGAATTCCGTCCGAATTCCCCCGCCGCTCCCGATACCTCAGCCGATCGCAGGAGTTCGCCCGGCGTTGTGCTCACCAACGCCGACATCGTCCGAATGCAGAAAGCCGGACTTTCCGAAGAGATCCTTTTGAGCAAGATCGCCGGCTCCACAGCCAACTTCGACATCGGCACCCAGGACCTGATCCGGTTGAAGGAAGCCGGCGTGAAGGACAATATCATCAACGCCATGGTTCAGAAATCCGGTAACCGCTAACGCTAACCTGTGAGTACCTCAATGGCGCTAACCGCGCCTGCCACGCCTCGCCGGTCAAGAGAGCGTGTCGTGGTGGGCGGGGTCCCGCGATACCGCCTGCCAGCGCCAAGGCTACCGATATCAGGTCTTAACGCCGGTACCACAAAATGGGACGGCAAAGGCCATGCCTGGGGCGCCCGGGAATTGGGAACAATTCTCCCCATGCCCAGGGCCGTCCGACCTGCGAACGAGCCACGGTCTCAGCAAGGACCGCTTAATCCTATCTCTCGCCCAAGGCCACTCCCGCCGGGATACAATCAAGTCCGAAACGCGGAGGCGAACATGCGGCAACTTCTGATGACGATCCTTTGCGCGGCGGCGCTCTACAGCCAGCCGGCGGGCAACGCGCCATTCGGCGGGCTGACGGCGGACGCATCGAGCCGCAAGCCGGCGGATGCGTGCAAGGAACTGCGTAGCCTCACCAGCCTGCAGCTTTCGGTGATTGGCGCGACGGTAATTCCCGCGTCGGCCAGCGTGCCCGAGCACTGCCGTGTCAGCCTGATGGCGCAGCCCGAACTCAATATCGAGGTGAACCTGCCCTCGGCGTGGAATGGACGGCTGTATATGTTCGGAAATGGCGGCTGGGCGGGCGAGGCGTTCGACACGGCGGGGCGCGCGGGGAGCCGGGCGAAAGCGCTGAAAGCCGGGTTCGTGACGGTGGCCACCGATACCGGGCATTCGGCGGCGCTGGAAGCCGGCGCGAGTTTCGCGCTCAACCGTCAAAAGCTGCTCGATTTCGGATTCCGGTCGTTGCACGTGACGGCGGAAACGGCGAAGATGCTGGCGCGGAGCTACTACGGAGCGGGGCCGACGAAGTCGTACTACGAGGGCTGCTCGCAGGGCGGACGGCAAGGGCTGACGCTGGCGCAACGGTTCCCCGAAGATTTCGACGGCATCGTGGTGGGTGCGCCCGCCCCGTATCAGACCGGGACGCACCTGGCGCGCGCCTACTGGATGCAGGGATTGAACGCGAATCCGTTTCCCGCGTCGAAGTTGGGGCTGCTGGCGGCGAAGGTATACGAGCAGTGCGACGCCAAGGACGGATTGAAGGACGGGCTGATCGACGATCCGCGCCGCTGCGATTTCAAACCCGCGCGCGACTTGCCGCGCTGCGCCGCGGGGAGCGAGGAGGCAGATTGCTTCACGGCGAATCAGATTGCCGCACTGGAACGGATTTACGGCGATGTGATCAGCAATGGGAAGCGGTTTTTCCCGGGCTGGCCGGTGGGCGCCGAGATCGCGGGGACTAACGGGCAGAGCGGCTGGCTCGGGCAGGCGGTCAATGCGCCGAACGGCACCGGCGCGTGGACTTCGTACGGTTTCAATTTCCAGCGCTACATGGTGCCCTGGGTGAAGAGCGCGAGTGGCGAGATGGATGCGGCGCGCGCTTTCAGCCAGTTCGACATCGACAAGGATCCGCCGCGCCTGGAAGAATTGCGACGAATTCTAGACGCCACGGACGCCGATCTGTCGGCCTTCCGGAAGCATGGCGGCAAACTCCTGATGTACTTCGGGTGGGCCGATCCGCAACTCAACGCGAAGATGGGTGTGGAGTACTACGAGCAGGTGGTGGACAAGATGGGGCCGTCGGTCACTTTTCGGTGGCTGCGGCACCAGTTGCGTCTGCGTCGCCCGCACTCGCACCTTTATCTTTTCCCC
>JADGNT010000064.1 GCA_017883345.1 Candidatus Solibacter sp.
GCCCAAGGCGCAGGCGAAGATGCGCCAGTGGATCGATAACGGGGCGACGCTCGGGTGGCTGATTGATGCGGATCGGCGCACGGTCTATGTGTACCGCCCCGGGCGGGAACCGGAGGAACTGGTGAACATCGATCACCTCCCCGGCGAAGGAATTGTCGAAGGATTTCGCTTGGAATTGGGCGACATCTGGAGAGGCCTGTAGGGGAGCTATCGCGCCGTGTGCCCGAGATTCGTCCAAGGGATGCCAGCTTCCCAAGCTGGATGTCGCCCCCCCGCCCCGCCTACTTGAAGTACGCCTCCAGCGGATTCTTCCGCAAACCCTTCAAGCCCTCGATCACGCAATCCGCGTTCAACTCGGCGCCGGCGCGCGAGGTGTGCGTATGCTCATCGCCAAACAGCGGCTCCACTTTCTCCGCCCCAAGCGCATCGTACTTGCGCGCGACGATTTCATTCAAATCCACCAGCCCGGCGCTCTCCCCGGCCGCCACCTCGGCAGCCCATTTGCCGTAAGAGTCGCTGGCGCGCACCGTCTTGCCATCCTTCCAGATCTTGCGCGGCACCAGCGAACACACGATCGGCGTCGCACCCCGCGCCTTCGCATCCGCAATGAACTTCCGCAGATACCAGCCATCCGTGTGCACCACCTCGTGCGCTTTCGTGATGGGGTTATCGATCTCCTGCGTCTCCTCGCCCGTGCCTTTGATCGTGCCGCGCGCGCGCGCCGGGTCGGCCAGCGGGCCGCTGTCGTTATGCCCGAACTGCATCATCACCACGTCGCCCGCCTTCAGCATGGCGAGCACCTTCTCCCAGTGCCCCAGCGTCAGGTACGTGCGGCTGCTCAATCCGCCCACCGCGCGATTCACCACGTTCACCTTGCCGGTGTCGAAACGGTCCACCAGCGGCTCGCCCCAGCCCCACTGTCCGTTGGACCCGTCGCCCCGCCCGTTGCGCACCGTCGAATCGCCGATCAGAAATAGTGTCGGCAGTTTCAGGTCGCGCGGCTCCGGCAGCCGCAGTCCCGCCGTCACCAGCGCGACCGGGTACTTCTCCACCGCCTGCCCCTTCGCCGACAGGAATGCCGCCAGCGGACTGTGGATGCCTTTCAGCCCCGCGACCACCAGGGACGCGGTGAAGTCCGCGCCTTCCGGACTGGTGTGCGTGTGGTCTTCCGGAAACCACGCCTTCACCTTGACCTCGCCCAGCTTGTCGTATTGGTCCGCGATGGCGTTGGTCACGTCGGCGAAAGGCACTCCCGCAGCCTTGGCAATCTCACTCGACCACTTGGAAAACTGCCCGTTGGCGCGCTCCACTTTGCCTTCCTTCCAGATGTTGCGGACCGTGAGCGAAAGCACCACTGGGAGCGCCCCCGCGGCCTTCGCCTCATCGATCATTCGCCGCATGTAGTGCCCGAAGGTGTATACCGTTTCCTGGCTTCCGTTGGGCAGCGTGAATTCCTTGGACTCTTCGCCCAGCCCGGGCAGCGAGCCGCGCGCCCGGTCCTTGTCCGGTGGGCCGCCATCGTTGTGCCCAAACTGGATCAGCACAGAATCGCCGGGCTTCAATTCCGCGCGCACCTTCTCCCACAGACCCTCGGTGATAAAGGTGCGGCTGCTGCGCCCGGCGTGCGCCCGGTTGGCGGTGTGGGCCTTCCCCTGGTCGAAATAGTCGCCGAACGGATCGCCCCAGCCCCGGCGGTCGGCGTTGCTGGCCGTGGAATCGCCAATCACCCATACCGTCGGAACCTGCGCCGCTGCCTCTATACCGATCACCGCCATGCCGATCAGCGACATGGTGGTAAACGCTTTCAATGACTTCATTTGGTTCGTATTCTACTGCCAAACCCGGTCCGCCCGTGCGTTACCATAGCAGTCGGCCTCCAGACGCCAGATCAGTTTTGCTACATGCTGCGATCCATCGATTCCCGCCGCCGCGCCACCATCGGGTACATTGCCCCGTTTCTGGCTTTCGTCGGTATGATGGCGGTCGAGCGCCTCATCCCGCTGCCACCCCAGTGGTTGTACCCGGTGCGCTTCCTCATCGTGACCTCGCTGATCGGCGCCCTCTCCTGGCCCTACCTCTCCTTCCGTCCCAGTGCCCCGTTGGCCAGCATGGCCATCGGAGTGGCGGTCTTCGTCATCTGGGTGGCGCCCGACCTGCTGTTCGGATACCGGCATCACTGGCTCTTTGAAAACTCCATCACCGGCTCTGCCGCCAGTTCGCTGGCACCTCATTTGAAGGCCAACTTAGGCTTCATGTTGCTGCGCTCCGTCTCCTCCGCGATCATGATCCCCATCCTGGAGGAACTCTTCTGGCGCGGCTGGATGATGCGCTGGCTGATCGATAACGACTTCCTCACAGTCCCGCTCGGCAAGTACGTGCCTTCCGCTTTTTGGATCGTGGCCCTGCTGTTTGCCTCCGAACACGGTCCGTATTGGGAAGTCGGCCTGGCCGCCGGAATCGTTTACAACTGGTGGATCGTCCGCACCCGCAACCTCGCCGATTGCATCCTCGCCCACGCGGTCACCAATGCCGTGCTCGCTGCGTACGTGGTGGTTGCCGGCCAGTGGCAATACTGGCTATAACCGGATTTATCCCGCGCGCGTCCCACATAGTGGCAGGCACTCAGAAGCGTTCCTTCTCCCTGTCTTCGGCTCCGGACGCGGAATGTCGGGCCCGCGTTCCGGAGCTTGACCGTTTTGGGGAACGCTGGCCAAGAATACGCCCCAAACCGGGGACTGACATGAATTTCGGGCGCAGTTTGCCGGAAATTCGCGGTCTGTCCCCGGTTTGCCCGCCGGATACGAACCCACCCTCGTCGTGTGCCCCAAAACGGTTAAGCACCCCGGGCCCGCGTTCCGGAGCGCGCGCTCGCTACAATAATTGTTAACCGATGATCCAACTCACAGGGGCCGGGAAACGTTACGGCCCCAGAATCCTTTTTGAAAACACCGACTGGCTGGTGACGCCCAACGAGCGCGCCGGCATTGTGGGCGCCAATGGCGCCGGCAAGTCGTCGCTCTTGAAAGTGCTGGCCGGCATCGAGGGACTCGATTCCGGCGTCATGACCACCCAGAAGGGCGTCACCCTCGGCTACCTGCCCCAGGAAGGCCTCTCGCTTTCCGGCCGCTCTGTCTTCGCCGAGTGCATGACCGTGTTCGCCCACCTCCGTGAGCTCGAAGTGGAGCAGGAGGACCTGGCCCACCGCCTAGCCGAACTCGACCCCTCCAGCCCGGAATACGGGCAGGTCGCCGAGCGGTTTCACCAGGCGGAAGGCGAGTTCCGCGCCCGCGACGGCTACACCATCGAATCTCAGGTGGGCGCCGTACTCAGCGGCCTCGGCTTCCCGCAGCGCGATTGGAAACGCCGCACCGAAGAGTTCTCCGGCGGCTGGCAGATGCGCATCGCGCTCGCCAAACTGCTCCTCGAAAAGCCCAACCTGCTGCTCCTGGACGAGCCCACCAACCACCTCGACCTGGAGGCCCGCAACTGGCTGGAAGAGTACCTGGCCGCCTACCCCAATGCTTACGTGCTGGTTTCTCACGACCGCTACTTCCTCGACGTCACGGTGCGCAAAATCGTCGAGCTCTGGAACAAAAAACTGCACTTTTACACCGGCGGGTACTCCCGCTACGAGGTGCAGAAAGAGGAGCGGCGCACGCAACTTCATGCCGCTTACGCGCACCAGCAGGACCGCGTCCAACAACTGGAAGCCTTCATCAATCGCTTCCGCGCCCAAGCCACCAAGGCCAAACAGGTGCAGAGCCGCATTAAGGAGCTGGAGAAGATCGAACGGATCGAAATTCCGCCGGGAGAGAAGACCATCCATTTCAGCTTCCCGCAGCCCAGACCGAGCGGCCGCATCGTGGCCGAGTTCAAGAAGGTCTCCAAGGCCTACGGCGATCACGTCGTGTTTTCCGATGGCGACCTGATCGTCGAGCGCGGCGACCGCGTGTCCCTGGTGGGCGTCAACGGCGCCGGCAAGTCCACCATGATCAAGATTCTGGCCGGCGCCGAGCCGGTGACCTCGGGCGAATATATCCTCGGTCACAACGCCCAGCCCGACTATTTCGCGCAGGACCAATACAAGGAACTCGACCAGAACGCGCGCATGATCGACGATTTGGCCACCGTCGCTCCGCGCGCCACCAATACCGAGCTGCGCAGCATCCTGGGTTGTTTCCTCTTCTCCGAAGACGATGTCTTCAAGCCGATTGGGGTGCTTTCCGGCGGCGAACGCAACCGCTATGCGCTGGCCCGCATGTTGATGGTGCCGTCGAACTTCATGCTGCTCGACGAGCCCACCAACCACCTGGACATGCGCGCCAAGGATGTCCTGCTGACCGCCTTACAGGAGTACCACGGCACCGTCGTCTTCGTTTCGCACGACCGCTACTTCATCGACAAACTGGCCACTCGCGTGATCGAAGTGGAGAACGGCCTGGTCCACGTTTACCCTGGCAACTACGAGGACTACCTCTGGCGCAAGCAGGGCGGCGGGAGCGCCCCAACTCCAGCCGGCGATTCCCCGGCGGCTCCCGCCCCGGCCCCGGCCGGCACCCCGGCGCCGGCAGAGCCTGCCAAGGCCCCGGCAACCCGCCTCAACCCCATCAAGCTCCGCCAGATGAAGCAGCGCAGCCACGCCATTGAAGACGAAATCACGCGCCTCGAAGTCGAGATCGCCGACTACGAAGCCGCCCTCGGCAACTTTGTCAATGTCGATGAAACTAAGAGAGTTACAGAGCTACTCGAGGCCCGCCGAGCGGACTTCGAGGCGCTTATGATTGAGTGGGAAGACGTTGCGCAGTCGATTGAGGCGAACTCGTAGACCCTATTCCTGCATCGGCATTTGCTGTTCGATCTCGCGCCATGCGCTGATCTTCAGCCTGCGGCACACCCAGCACAACGGCTCCCCAGCCGCCAGGACGGTTGTCTCCGCGCCGCACACCGAGCACTTCTCCATCTTCTTGAGACGGTCCGGCGAGACGGACTTCTTCGCCTGTTCCAGCAGGTCGGCGGGAACTACCGGCTCGGGTTTCGGTTGGATCTTACGTTTCATCGGGCCCCAATACAACTTTTACTATGACAGAAAGCAACTCGGCGGACAACCTAACCTCAGGTGCCCCGGTACTATGCCGCTTCCGGAATTTGTATTACCACCGCCACTTCCAGGGAAGACCCGCAGCGAGGGCACTTCTGGCCGGCTGCAATCCTGGCATATTTCCCCTTCAGATCGATCTCCGCGGGGACGGTGTGAGTGCATATCGGGCAATGTGCCAACCCTTGGATGTGATTTTCGAGTAAAATTTTCATTTTCCACTCCTCCTCATCTCATCGGACGCAGGGCAGTGGCCACTAGTTGTCGAAAGTTTCGTAAATATTTCTAAATCGTACTCGATCATCCGGGGACTGACAAGACTGACATGGATTTCCGGCGCAGTCTGCAGGAAATTCGCTGTCAGCCCTGTCTGTCCCCGGTTTCGCCAGTGATACGCTGGAGAGTATGACGCAGCAGCCCTCGCCCAAGATTCAGTTGATCAACACCTCCGAGTACCGGGAGAACTATGCCAATAGCGTTCAGATCCGCGTGAATCTGTGGGATTTCTTTCTCATGTTCGGCCGGGTCAACCAGACTGCCGCGGACAACGTGGCCATCCACAATTTCCAGGGCGTCTACCTCAGCCCCCAGCAGGCCAAGGCCCTGCTCAACATCCTGCAACAAAACGTAACCCAGTACGAAACCGCCTTTGGGGAGATTAAGCTGGAACCCCACGCCGACGGCGGCATCGTCCAATAGCCGCTCTAGCCACCCGCCCGCTTCAGTTTACGCTGGGACCGGCGGCGCGCGCCGGCATCGAAAACTCCTGAACGCCCGAACGGCACAGGTATTCGAGCAGCAGGATCATCTTGAGTTCCTGGTCGGTGGAGCGCATCCGGGCGCGGTCCGCCCGCGCCTGTTGAAAACGCGCAATCCGTTCCGCGATCTCCGCCCGATTGCGCGCGCAACGCACCTGCGATTCCAAAACGCAAGAGCCCAGAAACTCGGCGATAAATTGAAGTTCATCGGAAGAGAGGCCGGCCAGAAAGCGGCGGGCCGTCGATTTCAGCGGTTGATCGGCACACGAAACAAGGGCGGCTACCAGGGAATTTCGCACGGCAGATCTCCTGTCGGTGAGGAAGCATACTAAGCTATGTGGATCTGTACCGTATTATGGCGAATCCCGCAAGCGCGTGCAAGGGGCTCCCCTCCGTGGGGTGCTTAAACGTTTTCGCGCAAGGCCGGCCATTGAATACGCCCCCTGGAAGGATACGTCCCATTTTCGTCGTGTGCCCGAAAACGTTTAAGCATCTCCCTCCGTGCCGACCCCACCACCCGCTATCATAATGTACGGAATTCCTCATGCCCGATATCATCAACGAATATCAGAAGTGGAAACAGCAGGGTGAAGACCTGCGCGTTCAGGCGAAACACGCCATGGAGAACCGGTTTCGCGATCTCCTCTCCGAGGCCGTGCACATCGCCGAAGAGTACCGCACGGATTTCGGCGCCGTCCTGAAGCCGCCGCCCGCCGTCACCGCCTTTCGCTACAAGGCATCCGCCAAGCTGAAAGCCAAGAAACCGGCCGGCAAGGCCAAACCCGCCGCGGCCGCCGAGCGCGCCACGCCTAAACCCGAGCCGCCTGCCGCCAAGCCCAATCCCAAAGTGGCCGGACTCCAGAAGCGTCTCGCCACCGCCAAAAAGAAACTTGAAGACGCCAAGGCCGGCGGCGCTACCACCCGTCCTTACGAAGACAAGGTCTACGAGATCGAAGACGAACTGCGCCTGGCATTACAGGCGTAGGGGGAACGGTCGGCCCACTCCGCGTCGAACCGCTCCCGCGTGACGAACGATTTCTGCGTCCCCGCCCCCAGCGTGGAAAGCGCGGCGTATAGGTTGGCGCGCGCGATGGCGTCCATCTCCGCCAAGCCCTCGGCCAGAAAACACGCCAGGCTTCCGATGAACGCATCGCCCGCCCCGGTGGTATCCACCGGTTGCACCGCGAACGCCGGCACATGCGTCATCCCATCGGGACCCGCGCACAGCGCTCCGTTGGCGCCCAGCGTCACGATCACGCGCCGTACGCCGCCATCCAGCAGCTTCTGCGCGCACGCCCGCGCGTCTTCGAGATTGTGCACCGGCATCCCGGCGAGCGCTTCGGCTTCCGTCTCGTTGGGAATCACGTAGTCGGCATGCGCCACCTGCGCCAGGTCCAGCGCCTGTCCCGGCGCCGGATTCAAGATCGAGCGAATCCCATGTTCGCGCGCAAAGCGCAGCGCGTAGTAGACCGTCTCGATGGGCACTTCCAACTGCATCACCAGGAAGTCCGCGCCTTCCAGCACCGGAGCCGCCGCATCGACATCGGCGGGTGAAAGCCGGTCGTTGGCGCCCTTCACCACCCAAATCCGATTCTGCCCCGAGCTCTCCACGAAAATCGGCGCCACCCCGCTCGATACCCCGGGCGTGGCCAGCACGCGGCTGGTGTCGATCCCGCGCGCCGCGAAGTTCTCGATATTCGCCGGCCCGAACAGGTCGTCGCCCACGCGCGCCACCATCGCCACTTGCGCGCCGCACAACCGCGCCGCCACGGCCTGGTTCGCGCCTTTGCCGCCGAATCCCAAGCTGAACTCGCGCCCGAAGATGGTTTCGCCCGGACGTGGAAACTGGTCCGTATACGTGACCAGATCGATATTCGCGCTGCCGATGACCGCAATCCGCGGCTGATGTTTCATAGCATTGCCAGCTTACCAAAGGTACAATCCCTTCATGACGAGCTTCATGACGGGCCTCATGACGAGATGGATACTCTGTGCGGCATTGTCACTGATTGCCGCTCCGGCGCGCGCCGAGACCAACGCCGAGCTCAAGGAGCAGGTGCGTCAAACCGAAATCGCCTTCGCGAAAACGTTGGCCGATCGCAACGCCGCCGCGTTCGCTTCATTCCTCGCCACGGAGACGGTATTCATGTCCGGCGCCCGCGTGACGCGTGGCGCCACGCAAGTCGCCGAGCGCTGGAAGGCGTTCTTCGATGGTGCGCAAGCCCCGTTCTCCTGGGCGCCCGAAACCGTGGAGGTGCTCGACTCGGGCACGCTCGCGATGTCGTCCGGCCCCGTGCGCGATCCCTCCGGCAAGCGCACAGGCACGTTCAATTCCGTATGGCGGCGCGAAGCAAATGGCAAGTTGAGGCGGTTGCCAGATGACTTCGTCGGCGAGCGGCACGTCGTCGTCGTGAAGCGCGAGGCCTCCAGCACGCCGAACTGGGAAACGTGCGAGTTTGAGGAGTGGCCTGGGCCAGTGCCGCCTGGCGCGCACGATGACGCCATCGGAATTTAACTGAGCGAAGAGGACATTAGACCGTGACAGGTCTGGGCGCGGCCTCACCGAGGCGCATTCAGTCCGAACGCGCCGACCCGACCGCGCAAACAGCTTCCGATATTGCGGAATAACGGGCAGCCCAACACGATTCTCGCCTCGGGAATGGATTCCCAGGACCGCTGTTTGAGGTCACACTAGGTATCGGCGAGTTTCCGAAGATTCCGTTTTCCTGCCCCGACGACTGAACGGCTACACCGGACGCCATGGCGCAGCGGGATCGCGTGTGATCCGGCCGCGGGCGTCCCGTTCACAACTGAAGCATCTCGACGACGCAAAGCGGGTGTGGTTGCCGAACGACCGGGCGCGGCATCGAATCTCCGTTGACCGGCCCGACGAAAGGGGCTAATCTTTCTGCTTCATGAATTCAGACTCGACTACCTCTGAAGATACAAGGAAAGATGTCCTTGGCATTACCGCATGACCGCGCCGCAAAGATCGACTACTTGCGAAGCCGCAAACCGTGCTAGATTTACCGCCATGGGAATCCGAAAATCCGTTTTCTCGCTGCTGCTTCTCGGCGCGGCCGGCATGTACGCGGCGGACGCCGACCTGGGTTCATCCATCGCCAAAAACCGGATGGGAACGCTGGCGATCCGGACCGCCCCCGGCGCCAAAGTCACCGTGGAACAGGTGCGCCATGAGTTCTGGTTCGGCGCGACGCTGCCCGGCGGCGTCTTTTCGGGGCGCACCTCTCCGGCAGACATCGCCAAATGGAAGGAGATCTTCACCAGCCACTTCAACGCCGGCGTCCCGGAAGCCGACTTTAAGTGGGACGTCATGGAACGGCAGAAAGGCCAGGTGAATTACACTGTCGTGGACAACATGCTCGCCTGGGCCGGCAAGGAGGGCATTGCGCTACGCGGCCACTGTATTTTCTGGGGTGTGCCGAACCATGTCCAGCCCTGGCTGAAGGAGATGAACGACGACGATTTCAAAGCGACGGTCGCGCAGCGGGGGCGAACCATCGGCTCCCGCTATCGCGACCGATTCGCCGAGTACGACCTCAACAACGAAATGATGCACGCGAATTACTACGAGCAGCGGTTCGGGATCGACTTCATCCGGCAGATGGCGCTCTGGGTAAAGGAGGGCGATCCGAACGCGAAGTTGTTCGTCAACGATTACGACATCACCACGGGCAACCGGCTCGACGACTACGTGAAGCACATCCGCAAACTGCTCGATGCCGGGGTGCCGATTTCCGGCATCGGCGTGCAGGGCCACCTGCATGGCGACTCGTTCGATCCCGCGGCCTTAGAGAAGTCGCTCGACGAGCTGTCGCAGTTCAAGCTGCCGATTCGCATCACCGAGTTCAACTTCCCCGGCCAGCGCTCCAAGTACTACACCGGCGACCGGCGCGCCGCGATGCCGCCGGAGGAAGAGCAGGCCAAAGCCGAGGCACTCAAACAGTTCTTCACCATCTGCTTCGCGCACCCCTCGGTGACCGGCATCATGATGTGGGGCTTCTGGGAAGGCGCCAACTGGATCCCGCAATCGTCGCTGTACAAGCGGGACTGGACGCCGCTGCCGGCCGCGAAAGCGTACGAAGACCTGGTCCTCGACAAATGGTGGACCCGCTGGACGGGGACCGCCGACCGGCAAGGCCGGGCCGAGGTGCGCGCGTTCTATGGAAAGCATAAAATCACGGTGAACGGGAAAGAGACGGTGGTGACCCTGACGAAAGCCGAAGGAAGCAAAACCGTGGACCTGAATTGAGCGGTGGCCGTCGGGATTGGTCCCCATGAGTCTGCATCACGCCGCCGGTTCTGCCCCCAAGTCACTTGGCTGCGTCATGCCCTATCCGCACGTCTACGGTTCGTCCAGAGCGCCGTATCCGCGACTCTTTAGAGCGATGTTCAGCCAAGAAAGCGGGCCAATCCCTGGTGTGGGGTTATCGGAAACTGACTACAATGCGCGGGCCGGCGGCTTCGGTCGCGATGCCGCGCCCTCACTACGGACGCGGCAGAACGTAGCTGAGCGCGATCTGGTCCGAGGGGCCCGACCATGGACGAAGCTTGCTCAGTTCAGTCCAGCCGTGGACAACGCCGGAGTCCTTGTCTTGAATCGCCCAATGGCCGAACCGGCACTGGTGGAGGTCGACGACCGCCTCGGCGATGCGTCTGGCTTGCTCCACCGTACTCGCCCTGTCCCATAAAAATCGGTTGACTTCAAGATCGGCAAGCCAATCCACGACCTCAGTCTCTAACCCTGAATTGCGAACTTAAGCGAGGAGTTTTCCTTGCAGACGAACTCAAACAGTACCGGGACTGCTCACGCGGGCCGCGCCGCAAAAGCGATGGATACCGGACTTGCGTTTTGCACCGGCGATCCCGTGACAGCCAGCCGGCCGGTCGCAGCGTCGGCACGGTATGTGACCACGGTGTCGGACTGCTCGTTGGTTGCGCATAGCAATGAGTGAGACGGATCGAACCCAATGTAGCGGGGCGTGCGGCCCTGTGAGGGCGTCCAACCGGCGGAAGTAAGCAGGCCAGTCCGTGGATCGGATGTGAACGTGGCGATACTGTCGTGTCCGCGGTTGGAGCAGTAGACGAAGCGGCCGCCCGCGGATACGGCAATCTCCGCGGCGGTATTCTCGCCGGTGTAGTCGGGTGGCAGCGTGGGCAAAATCTGTACGGGCCGCAGACTGCCGCGCTCCGCGTCCCAAAAGTACGTCGTGACGGTGCTGGCGATTTCGTTGACCACCCACGCGATGGGCAACCTGGGATGGAACGCCGCATGGCGCGGGCCGGAGCCGGCGCGAGCGGCTGCGGCGCCCTGCTCGGTGGGAGTCAATTTGCCGGTTGCCGTATCAAAGCGGAAGACGAACACGCGGTCCAGGCCCTTGTCCGGCACGATCACCGAGCGGCCTCCAGGGTCGAACACCACGTGATGCGGATGGGAACTGAGCTGCTCGATGCGATGGGGGCCGGGCTGCCCAGGAAGGGTGACAACCTGCACGGCGTCGGCGAGCGCACCATCCGGCCGGATGGGCAGCACCGCTACGTTGCCCGCGCCGTAGTTGGCCACCACCAGAAAGCGGCCGCCGGGGTCGATGGCTTGATGCACGCCATTGCGGCCGCCGGTTTCGGCGCGATTCAGAGGCTGCAGGAAACCGGTCGCGCGATCCACCGAAAACGCAGTGGCATAGGTTTCATCGCCGTGCACCGAATAGAGGTGGCGCTGATCCGCGGCCATCACCAGGAATGAGGGGTTGACTAAGTCGCCGACGCGCTGCACGTGCGTCCATGCGCCTGTTTGCGGGTCGATGCGATAAACGTGGATGCCGTCGCCGCGCGCGGAGCGTTGGAGGGTGGTGTAGCAGCCCACGTAGGCATACAGCGCGCCGCCCATGGACTGTGAGGCGAGCGGCGCCGCCATCAGCCCCCCCAACAGGGCCCGCCGGGTGAGGGGCAGGCCAGTGCTGGGCCGCATATTGCTTGTACACGTCCGCCACATGGCCCGTTTCGGATTGCGTGCCTGGACAATGCGTCCTTTGAGTGTCATTCGGACCTCCGTCAATAGTCGGCAGCCGATCGCGCCAGTAAGCCACATTGTAATGGCTACGAAGGGCTATGTGCTTGACTCAGGTAGCCCGCGTCTGTGGCGCCATGTGGGGCGGGCGCCCTCGCCCGCGGCCGGCCCCCTGGCCGGCCTGCCAGCAGGC
>JADGNT010000672.1 GCA_017883345.1 Candidatus Solibacter sp.
GCGCTGAAGGAGGACTGACGGATGGCGTTCTACGGATGGCGGCCCTATGTTCCGGTGGCGGACCGGCGGCGCAAGGCGTTGCGCGAGATGGAGAGGCGCAAGAAGCAAGGGCAAGCCGTCTCGCCGGTCACCATCGAAGGCCGCACCATCGCCACCACTTTCTGGGGCAAGGCATGGTGCGAGAACCTGGAACGGTACAGCGATTATGAGAACCGGCTGCCGCGCGGGCGAAGCTATGTATGCAACGGGCTGGTGGTGGACTTGCAGATTGCGCCCGGCAAGATCCAGGCACTCGTCAGCGGGTCGGCTTTATACAAGGTTTCGCTGAAAGTGGCGCCGGTGGCCAAAGCGCAGTGGAAATCCATCTGCAACGATTGCGGGGGCGCCATCGATTCGCTGGTCGAGTTGCTGCAAGGGCGGTTGTCCAAGGGCGTCATGGAGCGGATCTGCCGGCAGAAGCAGGGCCTGTTTCCAACACCAGCGGAGATCCAGCTTTCATGCAGTTGTCCGGACTGGGCCGACATGTGCAAGCACGTCGCGGCGGCGCTGTATGGCATCGGCGCGCGGCTCGATCGTCAGCCCGAGCTTCTGTTCCGCTTGCGTGGCGTGGACGAGTTGGAATTGCTCGCCAGCGCGGGCAAGGCGGCGCCACTGTCGAAGCAGGCGCCGGCGGCCGGCAAGCGTCTGGGAGGCGAGGACCTCTCGGCGATGTTCGGCCTCGACATGGCGCAGAGCGCCACTGCCGACGCTGGGGTGGCCGGGCGCAAACCGGCTAAGAAAAAGCGCGCGGAGAAGGCGGCCGCGGCGCCCAAAGGGAAGGGCAAACCGAAAAAGAAGACCGCTTCGACGCAGCGGGGGAAGCTTTCCGCGGGCGCGCCGAAGTCGCTGCGGCCGGCGAAGGAATAGGGGTGCGGGCAGTTTCCGCCCTCCAAATAGGGCATTGATATATTTGACACAACCCAGTCACGCGGGTGACGGTAGCGCGTTGCCTGGACGATATGGGGTGTTCTTTGCAGCCCAACCGCAAGACGAAGGAGGGACCACAACACGCCAACCGGGATGCTCAATTCCGGTACATCAACCGGCAGGTGAAAGCACTGGTAGGAGCGGGCGACCCCGTGATTTCGGTGGACGCCAAGAAGAAGGAATTGGTGGTGCCCTTCAAAAATGCGGGCCGCACGTGGCGGCCGAAGGGGAAGCCGCAGGAGGTGAACAGCAATGATTTCCCCGGCTTGGCCCAAGGCAAAGCGCTTCCGTATGGGGTCTACGACAGCGGACAGAATCGGGCCTTGGTCAACGTACGAGTCACCCATGATACGGCGGAATTTGCGGTGGAAAGCATCCGGCGGACCCAGAGGGTACCCCGGAAACTGGACGGGCAAAAAACTATTCGGCGGCGCGGCGATTACTCATCTGCGCCGATGCTGGGGGAGCAACGGAAATCGGCTTCGCGCGTGGAAGCTCAACCTGCAGTTGATGGCCGATCGGATCCAGATACCGGCCACCGTCTGTCACTACCCTCCGGGAACCAGCAACTGGAACAAGATCGAGCACCGGCTATTCTCGTTTATCAGTCTGAACTGGAAGGCAGAAGCCGCGACCGTTAGGTCGCCTCGGGTGGATGTCTATTTTCGCGGGAAGGCTCCGCCTGGTGCGGCCGCGTCGCAGCTCGGACGCGCCGGACGCCCGCCTACTGCACCGCGGCGTGCATGGCCTGTTTGGCGAACTCGCCCGAGGGGTTCAGCGTGTATTCCCAGTTGCCGATCAGCGTCGGACCCCATTCCGGGTCGAAGCACCAAACCAGCCAACTGATGCCCTTGCCTTCGAGGTACTTGACGATCGACGGCCCGTAGGGGGCCTGCGGGGCAGCGGTGGCGCTCGCGGCGGCGCCTGCCGGGGGCTGCCGCGGCGGTCCGAATCCGCCGAACTCGGTCGCCACGATGGGGTACTTCGCCGCCGCGAAACCGAAGTCCTCCTCCCATTTCGGCTCCCACGGCTGCGGCCGCTTGTTGGCATAGGGATGCGTCACGTAGCCCACGCCCTCCGCGCCAATCGGGCTGAGGCGCAGCGGCGTCAGATCGTAGGCCCAATCGAAGCCCGCCACCAGCGGAATGGCCTGCGCGTTGTTGCTCCGGACGATCGCGATCAGGTTCTCGTTGATCTTCTTCCATTCGTCCCAGGAGACCGGGCCGAGCTGGTTGTTGAAGGTGGTCGGTTCGTTGAAGAACTCGAAGAACGCCACCGTGTTGTGGCCGGCGTAGTGACGCGCCATGGTGCGCCAGAAACTGTAAGTTTCCTGCAGCGAGGTATCGTACATCGGATCCTGAAAGACACCGGTGGCGAGGTTGCCGATCGAGTGCCAGTCGAGGTCTATGTACATTTCCAGGCTGGTACACCACTCCACCGCCTGGTCGAGCAATTTGAGATATTCCGCCGGGGTTCGTTCGCGCCACGCCACTGGATGTACGGGAATGCGCACCAGGCGCGTACCCATCTCCTTGACCTTGACGAAGTGCTCGCGGTTCCAGTGCCCCTGCATCTCGAGCTTGTCCGGGTCGGAGATGGAGAGGCCGCGGAACAGGATGGTGCGGCCTTGCGGGTCGATGAATTTGTTGCCCTTGACCGAAATCAACGGCATCGTTTTGGCGTTGGTGGTGTAGGCGCGCGCACCGGCGGGGCGGTCGGTCCACCAGCGGTGGGTCCGCTGGGCGCCGGCCGTCTGGGAGGGCTCGGTTTGGGCGTGCATCGCGCCGAGGCCGGTCAGCAACGCCAAGCCCGCCACGGTCCGAATCGGAGTTCGCATCGTAATACCTATAACTCATTGCCCTTTCCGATACCAGGGTCTGTTTTCGCCGGCGCATGGTGCTAAAATCACGCGTCATGGGAAACGCGTTTCTAAAACTCGGAGTCGCCTGCCTGTTCCTGTGGGGAATCGTCCGGCCCGCGCCTGCTCAAGCGCCCAAGCTTCAAGTGCTCATCATTACCGGCCAGAACGGCCATGACTGGCGCGCTACCACGCCCGTGCTGCGCAAGCTACTGGAAGACACCAAGCGGTTCGAGGTGCGCGTCACCGAGGAGTTCCGCGGCGGCGGAGCCGAAACCCTCGCGCCGTACGATCTGGTGGTGCTCAACTACTACGATGGCAACAAGCCCGCGCTGCGCTGGGGCGCCCGCGCCGACAGCGCGCTTTTGGACTTCGTGCGCGGCGGCAAGGGCCTGGTGGTGTACCACTTTTCCACCGCGGCCTTCAATGGCTGGGCCGAGTTCGAACAGATGTCCGCCGGCAATTGGAGACCCAACAACGGCCATCACTCGGCACGCCACGATTTCACGGTCACCGTCACCGACCGCGAACATCCCGTCACCCGCGGCATGCGCGCCACTTTCCCGCAGGCCAATGACGAGTTGTACGCCAATCTTAAGTGGCAGCCGGAAGGCTCGTATCACGTGCTCGCCACCGCCTATGACGACCATGCGCTCTACAAGCCGGGCGAGAAACAGCCGATTCCCGGCCCCGGGCTGAATCAACCCATGCTCTGGACTACCAAGTTCGGCAATGGCCGCGTCTTCACCACCGCCCT
>JADGNT010000673.1 GCA_017883345.1 Candidatus Solibacter sp.
CAAATGGATTCGGGTGGACGCGCAGAAGGACGGGGCGTTCAAGGTGTACAACAGCAGAAATAAGTACGAGAAGGCTTATCGGTAGGGCGCGGAGGGTCGCAACGGGATGCGCGAGGCGGGCATCTCACTCCGAGAGGCGGCGGACGTGAGGATGGATAGGGAAGCGGCGTCCGCATCACGCCCCGCCTCCCCCTTATGCCTCTAGCGTGGGATGCTTCTTGTGCCACTCCGTCGCCTGCTCGTATGCCAGCGCCACGCGCAAGGGCGAGCCCTCGTCGTAGATCTTCCCCAGGAAGCTGATCGAGCGCGGCGCCTGCACCTTGCTCCCGTCCGCCTTCGCCCCTTCGGTAAATCCGCACTTCATCACCACCTGCGGATTGCCCGTCAGATTGGTCGTCGTCAACAGCGAATTCGGCGGCATGACGAGCACATCCCAGTCCGCCATGAACTTCTCGAATTTCGCGATCAACAGCGTGCGCGCCCGCTGTGCCCGTATATACTCCACCGCCGGAATCAGCCGCGACGTGCGGAACGTGTTCGGCCAGTCGTTCGCCGCTTGGCCGCGCAGATTCCGCACCTGCCCGTCGCGCGTGATATCGTCGAACGCCGCCGCCGCCTCGGCGCTCAACAGGAAGCGGATCGTGGGACCGTCCTCCACAAACTCCGTCGCCGTCATCTTCACGCCCGCCTTGATGAGATCCGCCATCGCCTGCTCCCAGATCTTCTTCTGCTCACCCTGCGCCCGGTCGAAGTCCTTTTGCAGAATCCCCACGCGCAGGCTGGATAGCGGCTTGCGCGGCTCCCAATGGAACGGGTCCGCACCCACCGTGCGGTCGCGCCCGTCCGGCCCGTACACCGCATTGAGCACGATCGCGCAATCTTCCACTCCCCGGCAAATCGGCCCCACCTTGTCCATGGTCCAGCTCAGCGCCATCGCTCCGTACCGGCTGATCCGCCCGTAGGTGGGCCGCAGTCCCACCGTCCCGCATGCCTGGCTGGGCGAAATGATCGACCCCAGCGTCTCCGTCCCCAGCGTGAAGCCCACCAGTCCCGCCGCCGTCGCTGCCGCCGGGCCCGCGCTCGATCCGCTCGACGTCTGCTCCGTGTTCCACGGCGTCTTCGTCATGCCCTTGAACCACAGCCCGCCCTGCGCCAGCGCGCCCATCGAGAGCTTCGCCATCAGCACCGCGCCCGCGTTGCGCAGCCGTTCCACCACCGTCGCGTCCTTCTCCGAAACCCGCGTCTGGTAAGGCTCCGCGCCGAAGGTGGTCAGAATCCCCTTCGTGTCGAACAGGTCCTTCAGCCCGAACGGAATCCCGTGCAGCGGACCGCGATAGTGCCCCGCGCGAATCTCCTTGTCCGCCGCCGCCGCCTGCTGTAACGCCAGTTCTTCGGTCGACGTGATCAGGCAGAGCAGCTTCGGGGAGTACTTCTGCATGCGCGCCAGGTACATCTTCGTCAGGTCGGTCGAAGAGATGGCGCGCGATTTCACCAGCGGCGCCAGATCCACCACCCTCCAGAATGCCACGTCTTCCAGATTCGCCGGCGCCTTCATGGCGGGCGCTTTCGGAATCGTCGTCTCGAAGCGTTGCGGCCCTTTGATCGGCTGCCGGTCCGGTAGCCCTGGGTGGAACGCGAAGGCGGGTTCGGTGTCGATCGGCACGTCCGCTTTGCGCAGCGATTCATAGCTGGAGAGCGCCTGGTTGACGCCGCGCAGCATCATGTCGAGTTCGGCATCCTGGAATTCGAGGCCCATCAGCTTCAGCGCGCCGATCACTTGTTCCTTGGTGACGCGCATCGGCAGATTTTGAAATCCGCCCTGCCCGCGTCCTCCGCGCCCGGCGCCCTCGGCGGGCGGCGTAGTAGGCGGTGCTGTAGGGGGAGGAACCGCGCCCCCGCGCTGCTGCGCATGCGCTTCCCGCGCGGCGGTCAGGATGGTGATCAGTTGGAGCCAGGTGCGTCTATCCATGAATTTCTCCTATGATACACGAGGGACCTTATGTTTCGATTCAATGCCCGGCTCCTGATACCGTTGCTGCCCATTGCGGCCGCCATCCTGCTCGTCGCGTCGAGCCGTTCCCCGGACATCCCCTTCCAGATCCGCATGATCGACCCCGGCGCCAACGAAACCGTGGCGGTCGCCGACCTCAATAACGACGGGCATCCCGACATCATCTCCGGCGAGAGTTGGTATGAAGCCCCCGCCTGGACCAAGCATCCCCTCCGCGCGATCGATTTCAACTCCAACTACATCGACAACTTCACCGACATCGCCATCGACGTGGATGGCGACGGCTGGGTGGACATCGTCCAGTTCGGTTACTTCTCCTCCAAGATCGTCTGGCTGAAGAATCCGGGGAAGCGCGGCGGCCCCTGGGCGGTCAACGAAATCGATGCCAGCGGCCCCACCGAATTCGCTCTTCTGGTGGACCTCAACAATGACGGTAAGGCGCAAGAACTGCTCCCCGAGTTCGACCGCGCCAACGTTCCGCTGGCCTGGTTCGAATTGCAGAACGGCAAGTGGGTGAAGCACATCGTCAGCCGGCAGAGCTACGGCCACGGCATCGGCGTGGGCGATATCAACGGCGACGGGCGCAACGACATCCTCACCCCCAAAGGCTGGCTCGAAGCGCCCGCCGACGTGCGCGCCCCGGGCGAGTGGCAGTTCCACCCCACCGACTGGGACCAGCACCCCATCGCGCCCGGCGGCGCCACGCCCCCCGCCGGAAGCCGCGTCAAATTCGGCTTCATGTATGCCATCGATATCAACCAGGACGGCCGCATGGACATCCTCACCACCAGCGCGCACGATTACGGCCTGATGTGGTTCGAGCAGACCGCCGACGGCCGCTGGCTGCCGCACGTCATCGATAGCACCTGGTCGCAGGCCCACGCCTCCGTCCTGGTGGATCTCAACGGCGATGGGCAGAAGGACCTGGTCACCGGCAAGCGCTACATGGCCCACAACGGCAACGATCCCGGCGAGCGCGAACCGCTCGGCCTGTACTGGTATGAGTACCGCAAGGGCCCGAACGGCGCCATCGAGTGGATCCGCCACGTCGTCGATTACGGCGGCCGCATGGGCGGCGGCATGCAGATCGAGGTGCGGGATCTGGATGGCGATGGCGACCTCGACATCGTGAGCGGGGGCAAGTCGGGCCTCTTCCTCGCCGAGAATCTCACCAAACAGCCCCGCCGGCGCTAAGACAAGCGCTCAGCGCCTGCCCGTTCGGGTAACATGGAGGTGGCGATGGTGGAGATCCAGCCAATCCGAGCCGAAATCGAACGTGAGGATGACGGTCGAATCCTGGCTTCGGTTCCGGACCTGCCGGGCGTCATGGCTTACGGCAGCACGGAAGGCGAGGCCATCCGAAAGGTCAAGTCGATAGCGCTTCAGGTATTGGCCGGCATGATCGAGAGCGGTGAAGACGCCACTGGCCCGCTGAAGGTGCTCTTCGCCGCGTGATCATTTGGCACGCAGCTAAGGCCAAGAGAGTCTACGCCGCTTTGTTGCGTCTTGGATGGACCCTTAAAAAGCAGGTTGGGGCTCATCGAAAGCTTCAGCGTGCTGGGTGAAGCG
>JADGNT010000674.1 GCA_017883345.1 Candidatus Solibacter sp.
TTGTGATGCGATGGATTTATATAAAGCGATTCAGGACTTGTACGCTGAAAAAGAAAAGCTCGAACGCATAATTGCCTCGTTGGAGGAACTGCAACGGACGGCCGGTCCCGGACCCGTCTTGCCCAAGCCTGCCAAGCGCCGGGGCCGCAAGTCGATGAACCCCTCCGAACGCCAGGAGGTTTCGGAGCGGATGCGCAAGTATTGGGCCGGCCGTCGGCAGCCCAAGCGGCAAGAGCCTTCCGGCGCAGCCGAGTAGGACTCGTGGTCTACTCGGAATATCGGGAATTCACCGCTTGAAATACCACAACCAGTAATACTGGTCGCCCGCGCCGTATTCATACCGCAATTCAAACCCGCAGCGTTCCGCCATTTCCCGAGCCTGCCGCTCCGTGAACGACTCCCCCACCCAGCTATGCTCATCGTCGCCTTCCACTGGGGAACCCTGTACCTGAAACTTGAACAGCCCTCCCGGACGCAGCACCCGGTGGACTTCGCGTACATAATTCTCGATGATCTCGCGGCTCGGAATGTGCTGGAACACGATCACCGAGAACGCGAAATCGAACTCCAACCGCTCACCGATTCCCCAACGCCCCCACCAATGCGGCGCCACCGCGGACAGGTCCTTGCCGTTGTTTCGAATCACGTGCGCGTTGGCAAAGCCCGCTATCGCCTTGCGCGCCTGCCGCACCATCTCCCGGCTGATATCCACCGCATAGACTTCGCCGAAAAAACCCGCGAATGCCCGCGTCACCCGCCCCGCGCCGCAGCCGATCTCCAGCACCCTCATGTCCTTCGGATCCCGTCCTTGGCAGACGTTCGGCAGGTCGTTGAGAATCTCTTCCTCCAGCGTGATCTGCCCCGATTGAAAGAATTCCTCGTCCGTCCACTCGTGTTGCCCCGTCACCACATAATGGCGGGCATTTTCCCGCGCCCGGCGATTCCAGTCGCGCCGCATGCGCATCAGTTGCCGGGTGATTTGGAAGCCTGCCATCTGCTATATTGTAATTGACTGACCGAAGTGGGCGACTAGCTCAGCTGGGAGAGCGCTGCGTTCGCAATGCAGAGGTCGGGGGTTCGATCCCCCCGTCGTCCACCAACTTCCCCCACCTCATGCCGTCGCCAGCTTCGTCCGGCGGAAACGCGAGGCCGCCAACCCCAGCAAAATCCCGGCAATCGTCCCCAATACCGCAATCTGCAGCCGATCTAGGATAGCTTGGCACCGGCGGGTCGCTGGCGGGGTCCAGTATCTCTGTGCCGGATTGCCCCGCGCCTGTATCAACTGGGTCACCAACTGGCGCCTCACCCGTTGCGCCGCAGAGCGGTCGGGGTACCGGAAGGTGATGACAACCGCGGACCACTTGGCGGACGGCGAGAGTTGCACCGTCTGCACGCGGATGTGCTCGTTGCGCATTTTACGCGTCACATCGCCCCGGCGCTTTCCAGCCGCCGAACTCGCGCTCCAGACGCGCCGCGACCGCCAGCGCGATATCTTCTCTCCACGGTGCCGCGACAATCTGCACCCCGATGGGCAGGCCGCTAGCCGAAACCCCGCACCGCACCACCGCGGCCGGCCATCCGGCCACGTTGTATGCCATGGTGTGGCTGAAGCCGTGGAAGTTCTCCTCCTGCGTGGATGTGCCGTGAAGCAACGCGGCGTGGGTGTAGACCGGGCACAGCATGACGTCGTATCGGCGAAGAAATGCGCCCATTGCCGCGCGGTAGGCGTCCCATTCCGCCCAGTAGGCGGCAAAGCCCGCGACGCTGGTGCGGTATGCTTCCAGCTTGTCCAGCCAGCCGGTGAGCAGCGGGTGAACCTGCGTCGAACCCAAGGCTTGCAGGTACTCCCGCAGCCCGTCTCCGCCATCGGCGCCCAATAATTTCATTTCCAGACCGTAGGCCTGTTCGAGGCACCCTGGCCGGTCTTCCTCGAGTGCGGCCACCTCCCCCGCGAGTGCGCGTGCCGCGGCGCCCACCACACCGGCGACCTCGGCATCCGCGCGGGCCAAGCCGTTATCCGTATGGAAGGCCACGCGCAACCCGCCAAGCTCGACGCGTGCGGGCTCGTGAAATGGCATGTCAACCACGGACCTGTCCCGCCCATCGCCGCCCACCAGCAGCGGCATCACCGTGCACAGGTCTTCCACGTGGCGCGCCATCGGACCGATTTGCCAGAGCGCTTCGATCCAGCCGCCGGCAGGTGGGAAGTGACCGGTGCGCGGCAGGCGCCCAGACGTCGGCTTGAGCCCAGCGATTCCACAGAAGGCGGCCGGCAGCCGCACGCTGCCCGCCGCATCGCTGCCCAGGCCCATTGGCGAACCGCAACTGGCGATCAGCGCCGCCTCGCCGCCGCTGCTGCCGCCGGAGGTGCGCGCCGCGTCGTAGGGGTTGCAGGTGGCGCCGAACAGCAGGTTGTCGCTCTCGAATGCAAACAGCAGGTCGGGCAGATTGGTGCGCGCGATCGGGATCGCCCCGGCCCTGCGCAGGCGGGCCACCAGCGTGGCATCTTCGGTGGATGGCGGCGCGTCGCGGCGTCCCAGCGTGCCCGCCGTGCACACCGCTCCGCCGAGTTCGATGGAATCTTTGATGCTGAACGGAACGCCGCACAGTGGTCCCGTGTCCGCGGACCGAGCCACCGCTTCATCGGCGGCCCGTGCGGCGGCCAGCGCCTGCGCGGCCAGCACCTCAATCACGGCGTGAATCCGCGGATTCACCGTGGCGATGCGTTCCACGTGCGCCTGTACCAGTTCCACCGAAGAGATGCTGCGTTGGCGAACCAGGCGCGCCTGGAGGGTGGCGGAGAAGCTGAGGATTTGGTCCATGGCGATAGAATCCAGTCTGACAGAAGTGGGACAGACGGGGTACCCTCTGGGTCCGTCTGTCAACCCGAGGCCCATGCGCGGGTGATATCCTCGGACTGATGGCAGATCGTCGGATGAGCGACGTCGGCGGCACGCCGGGAGGCTTGGGCAGCTTTCTGCTCGGCTTCGCCATGACCTGCGTCGGAGGCTACCTCCTGTCCAATCAGGTGATGGTCGGCAGTTCCTATTGGAACTTCTACGGCACCAATACTTTCGGCATCACCCTCTTGCCTATGTTGATCGGCATCGGCATCCTGTTCTTTGGCGGACGCAGCGCCATCGGGTGGCTGCTCACTGCTGGCGGGGCGCTCTTCATTCTGGCCGGCGTGATCGCCAACCTGCACATCTTTTTTCAGCCCACCAGCCTCTTCAATACCATGGTCATGCTGATCCTGCTGGCCGGGGGCCTGGGTCTGATTGCGCGCGCCCTCCGCCCGCATGGCGGCAGCCTGGCCGAGTGACGCGCTGCGCTTTGTGTGCAATTCTGTACAGATTTCGAGCGCCCGACTGTGTACTATTGAGGACTAATGCGGCCAAAGGACCGCGCCGGTCCCATGTCATTTGCAGTGTATCTCGCCGGTGTCCGGGCCAAGAGGATCCTCCCGCATGATGCTTGAAACGGCAAGCAAAGTTCGGCCGGCCGGGGGGCGTTTGTGAGTGCCCCCGCCATGGCCCGGGTGCCGGCGGATGGCGACTGCATCGCCGTGTCCAGGTCGAT
>JADGNT010000675.1 GCA_017883345.1 Candidatus Solibacter sp.
GAAACCCCTCCGCAACCCATTGATTCTTCATCGCAGCACTGTAGCGTAGCCTTTCAGGCTGCCATGCCCCCATTCCTGGGGGCATTCTTCTGCCGCGCCTTCGCGTCAAAATGCCTCTCCGGGGTTTCCCAACCCATTCCACCACGGGCCCGCCCGTGGTGTAACGGGTCACGATCTTCCCCCCCGAGATTCTCACGCTGTTCTCCGGCGAGTTTCGCAGTTTGGCTATGGGCTTCGGTGGTGTTCCGCCGCGACCAAGCAGCCGAAGAATTCGGAGCGCCCTTCGGGCGGTCTTCGCGTTTGAATACCCAAGGCCTCCGCTCCGAGACTTCACCATAGAAATGGGGAGAAAGAGGCACAAAGCAGAAAACCCTCCGGCACCGATGAAAGTGCCGGAGGGTTCTGTTCAGCCGATTTCTGCGGAGCCAGCCCCGTCGCATCGGCCTTGGGCATCCGCTCGGGCGCGACCCCTCACGGAAGATCGATGGCGCGATCACTTCATAGCAAAGCCTCGGTGGTGGCATCCAGCAACACGGCTTCGTCGACCATCTGCGCCTTGCGCGCCGCCGCCAGCCGCAAGGCCGTCATCGCGAGTTTGTTGACTTTGCGCGGAATGCCTTTGGTGACTTGATAGAGCCCTTGCCTCGCGGTTTCGTCAAACAGGGGCTGCGTGACGCCGGCGGCTTTGAGTTGCTGGGCCAGATACGAATCGAGTTCCTCGCGCGTGAACCCCTCCAAGTGATAATGCACGCCGATACGCTGACGCAGCGCCTCATGCATCTGGAGCGACAGCGTGCGCCGCAACAGCGGCTGGCCGATGAGCAGTAGCGTGAGATAGCGCGAGGAGTCCATGTCGAAGTTCAACAACAGAGGGAGTTGTTCGAGCGCCGCATGCGGCAACAGGTGCGCTTCGTCGCAGATGAGAATCGGATGTTGCTTCTTACTCTGGTTCAAGCGCACGATGGCATCGGCGATCTGGCGCACCAGATCGCCCCGGAAGTGCGCAGGCTGGAGGTCCAACGCCAGAGCGATCTGGCGTAGTAAGTCGAGCGCCGAGCCGGTGGCGAAGTGGACATAGAGAATCTTGTAGAGATTGGTGTTCAGCGAAGTGGTGAACACGCGCGCGGCGGTGGACTTGCCCGCGCCCACTTCGCCGGTGAGCAAGCCCGTGCCGGGATGCTGGGTGAGGAACTCGAGGCGCGCCTTGACCTGCTGCCAGGCCGCCGAGGCGAACAGTTGCTTGGAGTCGGGGCTGTCGGAGAAGGGCGTCTTCTTGAAGCCGAAGTATGATTCCCACATTACCGGTAGGTCCTTCCGTTGACTACCGCGTCCACCAGGCGCGCGGCACCCTCCGATTTTCCGTCGCAGTAGATTTCCACGTGCGCCAGGTCGAGCGGATCGAAGCGCACCTCAATGCGTTTGCCGGCCAACGGCGGCGGCGCTTCAAAGAAGCGATTGCGCAGCAGGAAGGTGGAGTCGCGGCGTACCAGGCGGTCGACGCGATGAAAGAACAGGCGGCGCATATCGGTGGCGGGCGGCAGTTGGCGGACCTGTTCGATGTCACGCTGCCAGCGCAGGAGCGGCGTGGTATCGAGCGCACTGTGCTCGCGGCGGTGATAGACGGTGTCGAGCCAGTGCCAGAGCCGCTCGTTCAACTGCTCGATCGAGAGCAGCGCTTTGGGTTCGAGCGAGGCAAGAAACTGCTCCCGCACGGAACGGAAGAAGCGTTCGATCTTGCCGCGGCCCTCGGGCTGATAAGGAGGCGTGTGAATGATGAGGATGCCGACGGAGGCGGCGATGCGCGCCAACTGCGGCGAGCGGTAGATCTTGGCGTTGTCCATGTAGAGGCGCGTGGGAATACCGCGCGCGGCGATGGCTTGGCGCAGGCAATCGAGAAACGAATCTAACCCCTGATTGGGATAGAACTGCGCGTGCGGAATGAGGCGGCTGGCGTCGTCGAGCGTGGCCTGGAGGAACACCTGCATTTTGCCGCCGCCGGCACGCTGAACCCACGGGCCGAAGAGCATGTCGGACTGCCAGGTCTGGTTGGCAAACTCGGCTTCGTACTTCTTGTGCGCGGTGGCTTTGTTCAGCAGCAGTTGGCGTTCGGTGAGTCCGCGGGCGCGCAGGAAGCGGTAGAGCGTGGAGGCCGATAGCCCGCCGGTTTTGTCCTGCTGGTTGGCCGGCGCCAACTCGCGCAGCAGCGCAGTGCCGGTGCGATGTGGGTTGGCGCGCTTGAGCCGTTCGATGAGCGCGGCGGTCTCGGGCGTGACGGCGCGCGCTTGACCGCGATCCTGGCGCGGCTTGGGAGTGAGCGCAGTGAGTCCGTTGCGGCGATAGCGCAGCGTCCACTCCAGCAAGGTGTCCACCGACACCTGGCGGCGCGTGGAGTGCGGAATGTCGTAAAGGCGCGCGGCGACCTCCTGGGCGCGCCGGGTCAGTTCGCCGCGCGGCAACGTTTCCAATACCAGCGGGGCGATGAGTCCATAGCGGAACAGGGCGATCTTTTCGGTTTTGTCGTCGTTCATCGAGTTCTGTTTTCTCCTGGCTTCGAGCGTACGGCGAAAGGCGGCGGGGTTCCATGCAAATGGTGTGTGGGGAGGCTCAGGCGGGCGCGGGGGCGGGGACGAGTGCGGCGCGATGACCGTCGGGAGCCAGCGAACGCGGCCAGCCCAACAGATGTTCACGCACGCCGGCGAACAGGAAACGGTGGGAGGGGATCCAGCCGGCCGATTCGAGCATGGTGAGTGCGCGATGAACGAAGTCGGGCGCGGGGGCGGGCTTGGTCAACGCGGCCAGCGCGGCGCACAACGCTTCGGCTTGCGCGCGGAAGCGGCGCAGCCAAAACTGGCCGCGCTGATAGGGCGACGAGGGCGGCAGTGCGGCGGCGAGAGTCTTGGCCTGCAGCAGTCGCGCGATGAGAAATAGCGCGATCACCGTAACGCTGGAGCGCAGGTAGGGCAGCGCGAACTGGGGTAGCAGGGACACGGTGCGCCGGCAAGCCTGGCATAAGTAGCGGCGCACGCGGATCGAGCCGTCGAAGGCGGAGTCGATGATCGTGCGGGTATAGAAGCCGTGTGCGGTGAGTGGCTGTTTGGCCTGACACTGCGGACAATGAGCAGGGCGATGCTGGTCCGGGTCGGCGAGTTGTTCCAGGTACTGCTGCACCGAGCCGGTGAATGGGTGTAGGATCTGCATTGGTAGGATCTGCCTCCGGGAGCTCGAACTCCCCAGGTTCGTTCTGCGTAGCGGGAGGGTTCTTGGGCTGGTGAAACCTTAGGAACTCTCCCGCACACACTCGATATCCTATACGGGAAAACCCACTGCGGGCTGAGGAAGAATGAACTGTGCGGGGGCTGGCCAGCCCGGCCGCGTGTGGCAAGCTCGGCCCGCGCAACGGGTCGCGATGCCGCCCGGCGAGGCGGGGATTAATGTGAGAAAAACTGCCCGCTACGCGGGCAAAGATTGTGACCCGTTACACTTTGGTGCGGACGACGAAGAAGGCCGAAGAAAGAGTGAACACGTAGAGGCGCTCGAAATCGATGTAACCCCGGTCCATCACGTAGAACGCGCCGGCCT
>JADGNT010000676.1 GCA_017883345.1 Candidatus Solibacter sp.
ACGCCATGTAGTGCGCATCGGATTCCTGATACCCGCGCCTCAGGTGCTTCTGGACGGCATAGCACCGCCTAGCCAAGCCAACGACTACATCGTTCTGCCACGGCTTGTCTGTGTTCGTCTGGCGAATCTTCTTGCACGTGTCCAGGATCTTGGGTGTGAACCGAGCGTCAAGGATTGCGAGAAGAACATCAGGATCAGGGGGCTGGGGTTCCATGGTCCCGTTATTGCACATGCAGGTTGCGAACGGCAATGAGACGGAGTACAACACCAACCGTTTCGGAAACGCCGATCCGCCTGGTGGCGGTCACTTGGCCGTCTCGCGCTAGCCGCGGAAGTGGCGTCTGGCCGGTTCCGGGCGTATGGTCGGCTACTCGTACAGAGCCTGGATGCCTCTCCTCTGGAAGGATGGTCTGAGCAGCCATGGGAGGGCGTGAAGTCGTTAGGGGAGGAAGGCGCGATGCGACTGCCGGTGGCGCATCGCCAAATACGGCCCGAGCGACGTCCCGCGCCGGAGGGTAGAATGTCGGTATGGGAGCTGAGAAGACGCTTCAACGGCTCCTCAGCGGAACCGCCGATGCAGCCATCCGTTTTGATGAGTTGTGTCATTTGCTGGAGAGCCTGGGTTTTGATAAGCGAGTGAGAGGTAGTCATCATTTGTTTCGGAAGAGTGGTGTGGCGGAGATGATCAATCTACAGAGGGAAGGCGCCCAGGCGAAGCCTTACCAGGTCAAGCAGGTCCGGGCTGTTATCTTGAAAGCCAAGCTGGGAGACGGAGAATGATCAAGTACGAAGTCATCATCTACTGGAGTGAAGAAGACCAGGCGTTCGTCGCCGAGGCGCCTGAACTTCCGGGCTGTGCGGCCCACGGCGCCACACAGGAAGCCGCCCTCGCCAACGCGCTCGATGCAATTCGCCTCTGGATCGACACTGCAAAGGAATTTGGCGATCCGGTTCCGGAACCCAAGGGCCGCCGCTTGATCTTCGCCTGATGGCGTCCCATCACTGAATCGAGGTCAGGGCCGAACCGTCTCAATGCTGAGCCTATCTGCGATTCCTTCGGAATAGCTGAAGTGGGTGCGGAACCCGACGCGTTCGTACGCGCGGATGGCGTATGCATTCGTGTTCTCGACATTCAGGCCAATAGTCTGGATTCCCACCTCTCTTAGCGCCGTAACAACGGCGGAAGTAACGGTCTGTGCGAGGCCCTGCCCGCGACAGTCCGGACGCGTATATATGTTGCCGACGGCAGCGACGCCTTCGTGTCGAGACGCGACCTGCACGCCTGCCACCGCGACCAATTCACCGTCACGCCGAATTCCGCAAAAGAACCCCGTGTGCAGTTGAAAAGGAGCAAAGGCGATGCCGCCTCCATCGCCGGAGGCATACAGGTGCTCGATATCGCCGCAGTCCTCTACGCCGAGCGGTTCCGTGATTCCGCGGCGGGGCTGAAAAGCATCGAGGAACATGCGTCGCATCTCATGGCGCTCACGATAGTGGTAGATCCCTTCGGCGGCGTCCAGTTGATGCGCCTTAAGGTTCAGATAACCAGTCGTCTCCGGCAGCGCCGCCAGGAGTTCCTTGGTCGATGCGGCGTCCCCCAGGACGAAAATAGGGCGGATGGAAATGCCGCGGAAGACTAATGCCAAAGCACCTGGCAGCGCCCACCAATCGCAGTGCTCGAACATTCCGTCGTCCAGATCGGCCAGTGCGTATAGCGACCACTCGCGGTCCATGTTCAACAGACGCCGGATCTCCAATTTGTCCGTGAGGCGGTACGGAATCATTGGGCGCTACTCCTCGATGCGAAACGTGATCTTCGAGCCTTCCGCGCCGCCCGTGTAGACGCGCTCGGTGGCTTTGACGAAATCGCTCCCCAGGGCTTTTGGAATCTCCATGAACTTCTGGGGATTGCGGTCGGTGAGGGGAAACCAACTGCTTTGAATCTGCACCATGATGCGGTGGCCGGCGCGGAAGGTGTGCGCGATATCGGGCATGGCGAAGGTGATCCGGTCGGGTTTGCCGGGTTCGAAGGGCACGGGCTTCTCGAAGCTCTTGCGGAATTTGCCGCGGAAGGGTTCGCCGCGGACTAACTGCTGGTAGCCTCCCATCGTAGACACGCCGGACACGGCGGCCGCGGCAGGCGGCGCGCCGGGGGCAGCGGGCGCGGGCGCTGGATTGCTGTAGTCGGGGGCGTCGCCGGGGTACACATCGATGACCTTGACGTCGAAATCCGAGTCGGTGCCGGACGTCGAGACCCGCAGGTCCACCGCGATGGGGCCAAACACACTCACGTCGCGACCGAGCACGGCCGATTTGTAGACCAGCACGTCGGGACGCGCGGCGGCGAAGCGCTGGTCTTCCGTCATGTAGCTATTGAGCACGCGCGTCGCCAGAGCACCGATATATGGGACGGGCTTGTTGGGGTCGGCAAGGTATTCGTCGAAAGCGGCTTGCGCGGGAGGCTGCCACGCGAGGACGCCTTTGGCATCGAGATAGATCGTGGTGGGCTTGGCGGCGGCAGGCGGCCACTGGTCGAACTTGCGCCACTGATTCATCCCCGTCTGAAAGACGTACGCCTTGGGAAAAACGCCATCGCCGCGGCCCTTCAGGTAGTAGAGGAAGAACGGCAGTTCGATGCGTTCGCGGTAATAGACGCCGGTCTTGGAGCCGAACGTGACGTTGCCGAGCCGGTCGCCATCGCCGCGCGCGAAGCCGCCGTGATTCCACGGCCCCATGACCAGCATATCGACGGCGGGCGGGCCGTTTTTCTCCATGAACTCGTGCTGCCGCAGCAGCCCTTGCGGATCTTCGGTGTCGTACCAGCCGCCCACCAGCATGACGGCGGGCTTGATGTTCTTCAGGTATTTCCAGATGGCGCGCGATTGCCAGACTTCGTCGTAGGTGGTGTGGTCGATGTTCAGATTCCAGAGCGGCTGCTGGTGCTTGAAGTACTTTTCGTCGGCGTTGGCCAAGCTCCCCATGGCGAGATAGAAATCGTAACCGTCCGGCGTGCCGAACTGGAAGGGCGCCGCGGGCTGCGGAAGCTCGGGGTCGCCGCCCTCGCGGGCGCGGAATCCCATGTAGAAGCTGAAGCGGTGGGCCAGCATGAAGGCGCCGTTGTGGTAGGAGTCGTCGCCCATGTAGTAATCGGTGACCGGAGCCTGCGGCGCCACCGCGACCAGCGCGGGGTGCGCGTCGATCATGCCCGCCGTGGCGTAGAAGCCGGGCTGCGAAATGCCGTACATGCCCACCTTGCCGGTGTTGCCGGGAACGTGTTTGGTCAGCCAGTCGATGGTGTCGTAGGTGTCGGTGCTCTCATCGGTATCTTTGGGACCGCTTTTGACGGGCTTGTGCGGGCGGATGACGACGTAATCGCCCTCGCTCATGTACCGGCCGCGGATGTCCTGGTAGACGAAGATGAACTTCTCTTGCGCGAAGAGGGCGGAGGGGCCGAGAGTGGCGCGGTACTGGTCGCTGCCGTAGGGTGCGACGTTGTAGCCGGTGCGCTGCATCAGGATGGGGTAGGTCTTGGCGTCCGTGATCGCGTCCTTGGGAACGTAGATGGATGTGAA
>JADGNT010000677.1 GCA_017883345.1 Candidatus Solibacter sp.
GGGTGAAAGTCGACCTGGCCGAGAACCAGGAGAGGCTGCGGCTGGCGCAGGAGGTGGCTCGGATCGGCACCTTCGTGTGGAACCTGCAAACCGGCGAGAGCCAATTGACGCCGGAACTGGAGGCCATGTATGGTCTGCCGCCGGGCGGATTTGCCGCGGGCAAGAGGACCTGGCAGGACCTGATCTGTCCCGAAGACCGGGATCAGGGTGTGCGGTACGTGCAAGAGGCCATGGAAAAAGGCAGCTTTGAAGCCGAGTGGCGCGTGATCTGGCCGGACGGCACCGAGCGTTGGCTGTTTGGAAGGGCCTGGGTTTCTAAGGACGACACCGGAAAGCCGTTGCGCCTGATGGGCGCAAACACCGACGTCACCGAACGCAAGCTCGCCGAACTGGAAGTACTTCGGATGAACGCCGAGTTGGAGCTGCGGGTAGGCCGGCGCACCCACGAACTCCAAGCCGCCAACCGGGAGTTGGAAGCATTCGCTTATTCCGTATCGCACGATCTGCGGGCGCCGCTGCGCGGAATCGACGGGTGGAGTCTGGCGCTGCTAGAGGATTATTCCGCCTCTCTGGACGAGCGCGCGCGGCAGTACCTGAACCGGGTGCGCGCCGAAACGCAACGGATGGGCAACCTGATTGACGACCTGTTGCAGCTCTCGCGCGTGAGTCGCGGCGAAATGAAGTTGGATCAAGTGGACATCACGGCCCTGGCGAATCGTGTCATTGTCAGGTTGCGGGATGCCCAGCCGGAACGGTCCATGGAGTTCGTGGTTGAGCCGGGGCTGGTGGCTTTTGGCGATGTCCGGCTTCTGGAGATCGCGCTGACCAACCTCTTCAGCAACGCCATCAAATTCACAGGAACGCGGGACAAGGCATTGATCGAGTTCGGAAGTATCGAGAAGGAAGGTGAGATGGCATTCTATGTTCGCGATAACGGGGCGGGCTTCGACATGGCCTACGCCGGTAACTTGTTTGGCGCGTTTCAGCGCTTGCACAAGGTCTCTGAATTCCCGGGAACCGGTATCGGTTTGGCGACCGTTCAGCGGATCTTCCGCAGACACGGCGGCCGCGTGTGGGCCGAGGCGCGCGTCAACCGCGGCGCAACCTTCTGTTTCACTCTGGGAGCTGCCTGATGAATTCGACTAAGGCGATTCTGTTGGTGGAAGACAATCCAAGCGATGCGGATCTCACCCGGAGAGCGCTTGCCAAGGGCCACATCTCCAATGAGCTGGTGGTTGCCGAAGACGGCCAGGAAGCGCTGGATTACCTGCGCGGAGAAGGCGCCTACGCCGGTCGCGCCATTTCTGAAACTCCATCGCTGATCCTGCTGGATCTCAAGCTGCCCAAGGTATCCGGTCTGGAGGTATTGCGCCAGATCCGCGCGGATGCCCGGCTCCGGCGAGTGCCGGTGGTAATCCTGACGTCCTCGAAAGAGGAGGAGGACGTGGGCGCCGGATACGACCTCGGCGTCAACAGCTACGTGCGAAAGCCCGTCGATTTCAAGGAGTTTCAAACCGCCATCGCAAATCTCGGCTTGTACTGGCTGCTTCTCAACGAACCGAATCCTCCGGTGAAATAGAGTTCGCAGGCGAAGCGCCAAAGGATTGTTCCGTGGATGAGTGAAATACTTCGGGTTTTGCAGGTCGAGGATTCGGAATCCGACGCCGCGCTGATCGTTCGCCTGCTGGAGAAGTCCGGGTACACGGTCCACGCCGAACGCGTCGAGGAGGCCGAACCGATGCGGCAAGCCTTGGCCCGTCAGGACTGGGATGTGGTCATCGCGGACTTTCATCTTCCCCAATTCGATGCCGCCGCGGCGCTGGAGATCCTGCACGAATGTGGCCGGGACATCCCGTTTATCGTCGTGTCCGGCATGATCGGCGAGGATCGCGCGGTCGAGATGATGCGGGCCGGCGCGCACGATTACGTCTTGAAAGACCGCATCGCGAGGCTGGTTCCCGCGGTACAACGGGAGATTCGCGAAAGCCAATCCCGCGGCGAGCGCCGGCGGACCGAAGAGCGGTTGCGCGATCGGGAGGAGTGGCTGGCTCTGGCCGTCAGCGTGACCCAACTCGGGATGTTCGACTTCTACCCCCAATCCGGAAAGGTGATTTGGTCTGAAGGCGCGAAACATCATTTCGGGCTGCCGCCCGATGCGGAGGCCTCTTACGAGACGTTTCTTCGCGGCTTGCACCCCGATGACCGGAAGCGAGTCGACGATCTGATTCAAAAAGCGTTTGACCAGGCAAGCGGGGGCGAATACACAGCGGATTATCGAACCATCGGGCTGACAGACCAGGTGGAGCGCTGGTTGGCCGCGCGCGGCAGAGTTTTCTTCGACTCGGAAGGCAAACCCGTACGCTTCGTGGAAGTCACGATGGACATCACCGAACGGAAACAACTGGAAGAACAGTTTCGCCAGGCACAAAAACTGGAGGGCGTCGGCCGGTTGGCGGGTGGCGTGGCTCACGACTTCAACAACCTGCTCACCGTAATCACCGGGTTCAGCCACATGACGCTGGACGGACTCCCGCCGTACGATCCTTTGCGTGGCGGGGTTGAAGAAATCCTGAAAGCGGCGGTGCGGGCTACCCGCCTCACGAAGCAGCTTCTGGCGTTCAGCCGCCGCCAGCCGAGCCGGACTGAGATCCTTGTACTGAACGATCTGGTGGAGGGTGTCCAGAAGATGCTGGGCCGACTGATCGGCGAGGACGTGAACCTGGCCCTTTGCCTGGACCCGGCGGCGGGCGCCATCCGCGCCGGTGCCGGTCATATCGAGCAAGTGATCATGAACCTGGTACTCAACGCCAGGGATGCGATGCCGCATGGGGGGGAACTGGTAATCGAGACGGCCCACCAGACCGTCGACGAACGTTTTGCGGCGCTGCATCTCGATCTGGCTCCGGGCCAGTATGCGACCCTTACGGTGAGTGACACCGGGACTGGGATATCTCCCGAAGTGAAAGCTCACATCTTTGAACCGTTCTTCACCACCAAGCCACAGGGGAAAGGCACCGGACTGGGGCTTTCGACGGTTTACGGAATCGTGCAGCAGTGCGGCGGATCGATTTCGGTATCGAGCGAACTGGGGCGCGGCTCCCGGTTCCGAATTCTGCTTCCGGCGGTGCCGGCGCCGGCCGTCCAGGCGCAGCCCGGCGCGGTCGCTGTCCTTCCGGCGGTTCCCATGCCCTCGGGCACGGAGACGATTCTGCTGGCCGAAGATGAAGAAGGAGTTCGCCGCTTCGTCCTGGAGAACCTGGAGCGGCGCGGTTATCGGGTGCTGGAGTGCTCTAACGGACGGGAAGCCATCGAGCGAGCGCGCCAGCATCCGGGTTCGATCCATCTGTTGATCACCGATGCGGTGATGCCGGAGATGGGCGGCGCGGAACTGGCGGCGCAGTTTGCGGATTGCCGTCCCGGCGTTCCGGTGCTGTGCATGTCCGGCTATAGCGCGATGGTCTGGCCGGGAGCCGACGCCGAAGCCAGCTATCTCCAGAAGCCCTTCACCCCAGCGGCGCTGCTGACGCGAGTCCGAGCCTTGCTCGATGGACACTCCGGGCTTCGGCCGGCCC
>JADGNT010000678.1 GCA_017883345.1 Candidatus Solibacter sp.
AAGTCCGACGAAAATCATCGCCGGAATCGCGCCCACCCAATAGAAGTGGGCCGTCATGATGCCATACTTTGCGCCTTGCCCGGACATGCCCACCAATTCCTGAGCGCCGAGATTGGCCGACAGGAAGGCGAGGCTGGTGATCCACACAGGAACCGAACGGCCGGAGGTCAGAAAATCCCCGCTGGTGGAGATCTTACTCTTAAGCCTCCAGCCGATACCGAGGACGAAGCCGAAATAGACGGCGAGTATCAGGTAGTCAACTACGGCGAGTTTCAACGGTGGACCTCTGCATTTCCACGAATTTTACAAAAAGGGAAATCTGAGTCTATCACACGGTCGCGGGGGGCAAACCGGGGACAGACAGGCCTGACAGCGAATTTCCGGCAAAGAGCGCCGGAAATTCATGTCAGGCTTGTCAGTCCCCTTGCGAATCTGCCGGAATCAGGTTCACCTGAATGGCTTGCCGGCCGCCTTCTTGAATGCTCACGGCTTCGCCGCGGCTCTCCAGCGGCTTCATAAAGTCCGGGTCCATCCACGCGCCATACTCCGCCTCTTCCCAGGCGTAGACACGATATTCGCCCGGCGCCACGCTTTTGAACGTGAACTGACCGGAAAAATCGGTGGTGGCGGTCTGGTAGAACGCCTCGCGCTCGCGCCGCTCCTTCTCCTGGGGAACCAGCACCACCATCATCATGGCCGCCGCCTTCTGCGTTCTCGAATCGAGCACCGTGCCGGCGACTTGCCCGGCGTTGGGGCTGAGCACCACGTCCAGCGGCGCCGGAGATATGCCAGCGATCTCCAGCCCGGCCGCCAGGACATCCAGGTTGGCGGAGCGGACGCTCTTGACGTAGAAACCCTCGGGCAAGCCGGTGAGGGAGACCGTGTAACGGTCCGCGCCGACGTCGTCCAGTTGAAAGCTGCCGTCTGGCTTCACCTGCTGGGTGGGCATGGGACCGAACATGAGGCCGCCGAGATCCGCCGGTTGCAGCAGCAGGCGCACGCTGGCGATGCTCTGCGTGGTTTCGCCCTCCACGCGCAGGTGCCCGCTGACCGGCACGCCGCCGCGGATGGTGAGCGAGATCCCCTCGAGGTTCACGCCGCCCACCTGAATCGCCGTCCGCGCCGTGATACTTTTACCCGGCGCATTGATCGCGGCGACGACGAAGTAGGAGCCTGGCGCCACGCCGCGGAACTCGAAGGTCCCCTGCGGGGTCACCGATGCGCCGCGCGTGAAGCCGCCGCCGGCCACCATGGCGTTACGCACCGAGAGCATCACATTGAGATTGGTGCGCGGTGCGGTCTCTCCGCTGGCGGGTGGGCGGACCTCGTTGACCACGCGCCCCTTGACGGTTACGGTATGCATCTTGGCCAGTGTGATATCGATGTTGCGCAGTTGCGCGCCCGGCCCGACGTCGATGGGCGCCGCGGCCGCGACGTCGGTGGTGCGCGGAAAGAAGGTGGTCACGTACTCGTCCTCGGTTTGCGGCAGCATCGGATTCGGACGGGTGGTGGCGCTCACGTAGTAGCGTCCCGGCACCAGGCCGAAGAGGCGGTATTCGCCCAAGTCGTTGGTGGACGTTCCGTTCATCTGCGCTATCTGTTTCCGGCCTTGCATATATTGCTGCCGCGATACCTGCACGTTCGCGCTAGCCACCGGATCGCCCTCCTCATCGAGCACATGCCCGGCGATGACTGCGTGCGGCGTCAGGCGTATCGCCAGATCGCTCGATTTCTGCCCCGGCTCCAAGGTGAGCAGGTTGCCCGCCTTGCCGGGTCCACGCGAGCCGTACTGCGCGGTGATGAACCCGCTGCGTTCCGCCGACAGCCGGTACTTGCCGGGCGCGATGCCGGCGATAGCGAATCGCCCCGCGGCATCGGTGGTGACCGTGTTGGTGACCTGAATGTTGGTCACTCCGGGCGACATGTCGATCCGCCGCAAGGAGACCAGTGCCCGGCGCACCGGTTCGCCAGTGGCCGCATTCGATACCTGGCCGCTGACGGCGCATGGGTCGTCGGTTTTGGTTTGGGCCGCTAGCGCCAGCGGCAACAACAGGAGCGCACCCATCCAACGCATGATTTCAGAGTGGCACAATCTACAGACCGGTGGGACAGACCATCGCCTTGCGTGGTCTGTCGTGCTTTCACCCGCAGTTACGACCGGCGGGCGACAGACGACAAAAGGCGATCGTCTGTCCCACCCCCACTTACGGCTCGCGCAGCGCGGGAAACAGAGCGCGGTCCAAAATGCGCCGCGTAAACTCTTCCATGGTCAGGTATTTGTCCTGTTCGCGATCGCGGTAGAAGAGCTTATCGCTGGGCAGCAGGCCGAACTCCACCGCCATTGAGTACTCCCCGCGCTCCACCCGGAATCCCGGCATATCCGGCACCGAGACCACCTCCACCTTGGACAGAACCTGCCACTTGCCGTCGCGCTCCTCCCGCACCGTAACCTGGATCCGGTCCGGCAGCAGCACGATGTTCGCTGAATCGGCGCCGAAGTTCGCGGTGTAGCTGTCAATGCACTCGGCCAGAAAGTCGTGGATCTCTTTCAGTGCGCCCGGCAGCCGTTCCAGGTGCCTCGCCTGGAGCTCCCGCCGTTCCCTCTCTTCCTGAATTCTCATCTGGAGCCACTGGAAAGCCATGGGTAACTCCATGGTAGCGTGCAAACCTAGGAGCCTGCGATACCGAGGCTCTGCAGGAAGCGGGCATCTTCCGCCGCCGACTGGGTTTCGGCCTCCGCGTCCGTTGGGGGACACGCCTGCTCGCACTCGTCGAGCGATTGGGAACGGAAGAGCACGCGGCTGCACGCGGAGCACCAGAAGTGCACCACCATATGCCGGTCGCTGGTGAAACCAACTTCGAGGATTCGATCCGGCGCCTGTCCGCAATAGCAGTTGAGCTGCATGGCTCTATAACCCATGCGTCAGTTATCCCACGGGCGTGCCGGGGCGGGAAAGACCCAATTCGCGCCGCTTGTACCGGCCGCGTACCGGGCAAAGAGTACTAGCCCATTTTGCTCATTTCAGTTTGACTTGTGCGTCGCTGAGAGGCCCCGAATGCCGCTAGGTTATACTGGTTCACGAGTTTCGATCATGGCAACTTCCACGCAGAGCGCCGTAGGGCCGTTCGTCAACGAGCCGATCACCGATTACCGCCAGCCGGAAAACGTCCGCGGCATGCGCGAGGCAATTGAAAAGGCCCGCGCGCAACTGGGCCGCGAATACGACCTGGTCATTGGCGGCGAACATATCCGCACGAACGACAAGATTGTCTCCGTCAACCCGGCGAAACCGTCCGAGGTCATCGGCATCCACCAGAAGGCCGGCCTGGAACACGTCGAGCCCGCCATGCAGGCGGCGCTCGCAGCCTTCGCCCAGTGGCAGTACGCCCCGGTTGCAGAGCGCACCGGCGTGCTGTTCCGCACCGCGGAAATCCTGCGCCGGCGCAAATTCGAATTCAACGCGTGGCTGGTGCTCGAAGTCGGCAAGAACTACGACGAAGCCGAGGCCGACACCGCCGAAGCCATCGATTTCCTGGAACTCTACGCGCGCCAGGCTCTGGTGCTCGACC
>JADGNT010000679.1 GCA_017883345.1 Candidatus Solibacter sp.
AATGGCCACAACCTGTTCGGAGGGGGCCAGACCTGGCCGAGCGGTCCGTATCCACGAGCCGAAGGATCGCCATACCAGCTTGGCTTTCGTGGCGGAGAGGATCTGAAGCAGTCCCTGGGGCATGAGCCCGAGTTGGATGTGGCGATGGTAGGCCGCGATCTTACGGCGGACGGCGTTGCGGTAGGCATCCGATTGGCGATGAAGGTACTCCATCCGTGATGATCGCGATCTTCTGGCCTTTGATTAGCTTGGCGAGCGTTTTGGCCGTTTCCGCAACATCGGGAGCAGCTTTCTCGGCGATGTCCCGCAGGTCCTTGATGACGACGCGCACGTCTTCGGTGACGCCGGTGCGGAAGAACTCCTCGGCCGCCTTGTAGCCGGTCGCCGCTTCGATCAGGTCGCCATAACCTTTATTGCTGGCGAACTGGCCCAGGCTCTCTTTATGGTTCGCGACTTCGTAGCTCATTCGATTTGGGTTGCCAACTCCTTCATGTTTTTCACCCCGTTCATACTGCCGAGGCGGAACGCCCAGACGGCCTTCGCGTAGCTGACACCGGGGCGTCTGGGGCAGCGCAATATATCCGGGTTGATTGTAGCTGGAAATGAAGGGCACCGCACGGAGACGATCATCGTGGTTCCTTTCGCGTCAGATATTCCCGCAGCCAGGCGAGCGGCTCCGGCGTTGATTGGGGTTCTGTTACCGCTGCTTCGTATGCCGCCTGGCCGCGGGCTTCGTTCTCTGCGCGCCAGTCGGATAGCGCGGGAGGCTCGACCCGCCTATTCGATAAGTCGATCACGCCACATAGATCAGCCGGGCCTCGGCCAGCACACCGGGCCGGATGAGCGGCTTGAGTGCGGGCTTGACCGCCAGATCGACCCGGCGGCCGAGCAGGGCAGTGAGCTCACGCATCATCGCAGAAAGGCCCAGCAGTCCAGGGCGCGCGCCGGGCAGGAAATCGACCAGCAGGTCGAGGTCGCTGTCTTGCCGCACCTCGCCGCGCGCAGCCGAACCGAACAGGAATAACTCCTGGACCTGGTGGCGCCGGCAGATGTCGGCGATCGCGGACTCGGGCAACTCGATTCCGGCAGCGATGGTCATAGAGCCAATTCTCTCTCCCCCATTATCCGCCAGGCGGCAAGAGACGGTCGGAGGTGGCTGAGGACGGCGGAGTCGCGAGAGAGGTGGTGCGCCCGGACAAATTCGAACTCCCGACCTACCGATTCGAAGTCAGCCACTCTATCCAACTGAGCTTCGCCGGAACCCGGGACCAGGAGATAGATCTCCTCTTCCGGCGGGTGATTGTGCGGGATGTTGGTTCCGCCGGGCGCGACATCGATGGAAGCCAGTGCTGTTCCAAAAGCGGTAACCTGAGAGAAGGATCCGGGGCCAACGGGCACATTGAAGGGCGGCGCGGCGCTTCCCTGATGCACCGAAAAAGGTAGGTTTCGGGACGGGAACCGAACCCCTGTCCGATACGGCGCTGGCGCGGAGCGGCTCCTGCGCGACCGCGTAACAGGGTATTCTCATAGAAGGAGCCGAAGCAATGGAAGTGCAGCTCACGTCAGATCAAATATCATTCGCCCGCCGCGCCGTTGAAAGTGGCCGGTTGCACACCGAGGAAGACGCGGTACAGGAGGCGCTTGCTCTGTGGGAAGAACGCGAACGCGGGCGCGTCGAGTTTCTGGCGAGCATCGATGATGCCCGCGCTTCCCTTGCCCGCGGCGAAGGCCGCGCCATCACGCAGGAATCCATGCGGGAACTTGCTGGCGAAGTGAGAGAGCGAGGCCGCGCTCGACTGATCGCCGAATTGGCCGATCCCCGCTGATGGCGCACCGTGTAGCGCCCCGGGCCGAGGCTGATCTCGATGATATCTGGCTTTACGTCTCCAAAGACAGCGGCAGCATGGACGTTGCCACCCGCCTGATTGACTCGATCACCGACCGTTTCCTTTTTCTTGCGAGCTTTCCCTACATCGGTCGTACCCGCGACGGAGATTTTGGTGCCGGGTCGCGCAGCTTCGCCGTGGGTGAGTACGCTATCGTTTATTGTGTTGAAAGTACAGACGTTCTTATTCTCCGCGTAGTGCATGGAAGACGCGATCTCGAAGCCCTGTTCGGGAAATGACAAAAGCTCCCGCCGTGCTTCTATACGACGCGAGGTGCCGCCGAAACTCTTGCCGGCTCGCGCCCCGCATCCGAACCGAATAGGATTAACTCCCTGACCAGGTGGCGCCGGCAGATGCCGGATGGCGGACTGGGGGCCGCGGGGGAGAAGTGGTGCGCCCGGAGAGATTCGAACTCCCGACCTACTGATTCGAAGTCAGCCACTCTATCCAACTGAGCTACGGGCGCACGCCAGCCTTGATTTTAGCAGGAAGCTGAGCATGCCGGTTTCACGGATACGGGCTCGTATCTCGAGGAGACCGTTCCCGACCCAGCAGGTACCGCTGAGGCGGCTCGGATGGGAGCACGCGCGGCCAGAAAGTGGCAGAAAGACGACGAGCGCAAGAGCGCGACCAGGGGGTCGCGCGCGGACGAGGGCGTCCGCCCCACTCTTGTTGGAAGCTACGATTCCGCCACCACCGGATTGACCAGGCGTCCGATGCCTTCCACCTGCACGGCGACTTCGTCTCCGGGCAGCAGCCAGCGGGGCGGCTTGCGGGCGAAACCGACGCCGGCCGGGGTGCCGGTGGAAATGATATCGCCCGGTGTGAGGGTCATCACGCTGGAGAGGAACGCGATGAGTTGGGGCACGCCGAAAATCAGGTTGGAGGTGTTCGAATTCTGCATGAGTTCGCCGTTGAGGGTGAGCGAAATGGCGAGCTTGTGCGGATCTTCGATCTCATCGGCGGTCACGATGACCGGGCCCATGGGCGCAAAGGTGTCGAAGGTTTTGCCCATGGTCCACTGGCTGGTCGCCATCTGGAAATCGCGCGCGCTGACGTCGTTGACGATGGTGTATCCGAAGACGTGCTCGCGCCAGCGGGCTTCGGGAATGTGGCGCCCGCCTTTGCCGATGACCACGGCGAACTCCGCCTCGTAATCGGGCTTGACCGAGTTCTTGGGCAGCACGATGGGGTGCAGGTGCCCGGTGACGGTGTTGGCGAACTTGGCGAAGACGGTGGGCACTTCGGGAATCGCCATCTTGGATTCGGCGGCGTGGTCGCGGTAGTTGAGGCCGATGCAGACGATCTTGGGCGGCTTGGGGATGGGCGCGCGCAACCGGGTCTTGGCCGGGTCGAAGCGCTCGCTGCCAGGCGGGCTGTAGAGCCACCGCGTCACGCGATCCAAGGCGTCGGCGCCACCCGAGACCACCGAGAGCAGGTCGTCGAAACCCGCGCCCTTGAGACCGATCACGTCACCGTCGTAGAGCACGCCGGGTTCGTCCCAGCCTTCGCGTTGCAGAGTAAGGAATTGCACCTGAATTCTCCGTGTTGATGTTGGCGCGTTGTATATTTGAGTGTAACTCCGATGAATGCACTCGAGCTGTTTTCCCTGAAGAATCGGGTAGCGGTGGTTCTGGGCGGGACCAGCGGAATCGGGCTGGCCATCGCCCGCGGATTCGCC
>JADGNT010000680.1 GCA_017883345.1 Candidatus Solibacter sp.
TTGACTTCCGGACACGGTCGCTGTAAAGGGAGGGAATTCCAATTTGTTGCCCCAAACGCCCCCCAAGGCGATAATCATGAACGTGGCTCTACTGGTAAATCTTGGGGACCTCCTGCCCCCCATGGAGGAATAGTGAGCGGTTGCGGGCGACCGGGCGCGTGTTCCGGGAGCGGAGTCAAGTTCGGGTTGCGGTCGAAGGAACTAGTCCGAATGCTGCCAGGACCGCACGGTGGCGCTACCAGGGCAACCACTAGATCGGAGGTACACAACGGGGTACACAACAAGCGCTCAACACCCCTCAATCCGCGCTCATGAGCCTGTTTGACGTATCGTAGAATCAACAACATACATATCGATGTTTTGCCTCCGGAGCAAAAGGTCGGTGGTTCGAATCCACTCGGGCGTACCAGTTCTCTGTCACTTAGCGGCCTCCCTTCCCAGCCAAACCCCCTCCAGACCTTTTGCTCAGCCGGGTTCTTGTCCACGTATCGTCCATTTTGAACCGACCACATTCTTCGTAGCCCGTCCTGAGGGGCCAGCAAATCGGCGACCAGCGCGAGCGCTGGGTGGGGTCAGGGCTCTTGGTCGCGGAGAAGAAGTTCCGGCGGGTGCAAGGATACAAACAGATTCCGGCGCTCATCAAGGAATTGGAAGCTATGACTCCCTCTAAGCCGGAGGTTGTCAAACGGAGAAAGGCGTCGTAGAGTGGGTTACGCGGGAGTCGCTACTTTCAACGGAGTTCCGGGCGTTCTCCGTTCGGGTACAGAGCGTTCAGTTTCCCAGCGAGTTCAACATCTTGCGCGCTGATACCGCCGGCATCGTGGGTGGTAAGGTCAACGGTCAGGCGATTGTAGACGTTCCACCACTCGGGGTGATGTCCCATGGCTTCGGCCGCGATGGCGCCGCTGGTCATAAAGCCGAAAGCGTGAATGAAATCGGCAAACTTGTACTCGCGATGATGCTTCCCGTCTAAAACCGTCCATCCACTCAGATCACGCAATGCAGAGCGGATTTCGGACTCGGAGAGTTTGATCGTCGTTGGCCCGATGATACCAGCCACGAAGCCGGATGTCTGTTCCCTTGTGCCTAATCCAAGTGGTCCCAGCCTTGCTCCCTGGTCGAAGAAGAATTGCAGCAACAAAGATTTCCGGCTGAAATGCAATAGCATAGTGATGGATACCTGAAAGACGGCGTGGTTGACACAGCCGCGGACACGGAGGCGATCGCATCGTCAACCAGGCGGCCGGCCGATTTCCGGTTGCCAGAACGCCCGTCTGAGGATCGGCGGAGACTCGCGCGTCGCCCAAGGAGGAGCCCTTGCCAGAAATCATCCGCACGTTGATCGACCGCCGGGAGACATCCGAGCCTTCCGTTCTGCCGGAGGAATTGAGAATTGCTTACGGCGGCGATCTGTGGTTCCCTCCATCCGGTCCCCAACGGCCCTATGTGATCGCCAACTTCGTGAGCACGGTGGACGGCGTAGTCAGCTACGAAATCGCCGGCAAATCCGGGGGAGGCGATATCAGCGGATTCGACGAGTCGGACCGTTTCATCATGGGACTCCTCCGGGCATCGGCGGACGCCGTCATGGTGGGATCCGGTACGCTTCACCAGACCGCCGCGGAGCATCTATTCGTCGCCGGCCGCGTATATCCGGAAGCCCGCGACCTGTATGCGCGCTACCGGTCGGAGGCCTTGAAGAAGACGGCGCCGCCGCTCCAGGTTGTCGTCAGCGGAAGCGGCAGAGTAGACCTCACAAGAGCCATATTCCGGACACCCGGCATACGAACTTTGATCGTCACCGCCCAAGCCGGTAGAGATCTTCTGGCGGCGAACGGGGTAGGCTCGCTGGTCTCGACGGAAGTTAGGTCGCTCGAAGGTCCCATCATTGCGCCGGCTTCCATTCTCGAACTTCTGCGCGCTGAATTCGGCGTATCTCTCCTTCTACATGAAGGTGGCCCTACCTTGTTCGGCAGGTTTGTAGCGGACGGCTGCGTCGACGAACTCTTCCTCACCATAGCCCCTCAAGTGGCCGGCCGAAACATGCAACCCCTACGCCCGGGACTGATCGCGGGCGTGGAATTTCTTCCCGAAACAGCGCCCTGGCTGGACATCGTTAGCGTGAAGGCGCGAGGAAATCACCTGTACTTGCGGTATAGCGCGGCATAGCAAGGCCACGAATCGCCCAGTCTCTTTTTGGCGTAGAGCCCGTAGCGCCGGTCCTCCTGAACAGGCGGCGGGGCGGTTTGTTCGGGATGATCAGCCGTGGAAATTTCGCTTCGGGCCGGGCAACACCAGCGTAATGCCAAGATTGAACGCAAACAGCGTCACGGCAGTCAGTTCGGTCACGGCCGAGAGGGGCAGAATTCGCCACGCCGCCGGCAGATTGGTTTCGTAAGCGGGGACCTCAGAGGCCACGCGAAGGAGGCAGCCAAGGTTTAGGACAGCCAGAGAAGCGAACATCAGCTTCTTGCTGTAGAGCAGTCGCATTCCGCTGAACGCGGGCAGTACTCTCTGGCCGATCGCAAACACCATGGTGGCGAGGAACCCGACGGTAAGAGCGTGGCGCGAGGCTCCCCAGATGCCGCCGTTCGCATCGGATCGCGCCGCGTAAACACCGAGGGCGGCCGCAACCAGAAGCCAGACGTAGGCCCCGCGCACGAAATAGGGAAAAGAGGCGGAGACGCCGAGAGTCTTCGCCGGCTTTTGCGCCCGCTCGAAGACTCGCAGGGCGATAGAGGCGACGATGCAGGCGATCAGCAGCAAGGCTGTCGCCAGCCGGAACCGCCCGAGAAGCGCCGCTGCGATGGCGCAGCCACAAGCGCCCAGCGCCGCCATCAGGCCACCCCCGGAGGACTTGCGAAGGCCCAGAAAGACGGGCAGCCACTTGGCGTTGAAGCCCCACACCGCCAGGACCGGGAACCCCCACGCGGCGAGGAATAGGTAGCGCTGGTCCAGCCAGTGCGGTATCTCCGGATGCGTGCTGGTCATAGCCAGATGGATGCTCTCGACCTGGTTCATTGACAGCGCAAGCAAGAAACCGGCCGTGGAAGCCATGACCAGCTTCATCCACGTCTCGATCTGGGTTCCAGGCGGTGACGCGGCTCTGTCAGACCCCGGCGCGGGCCTGAACTGATGGCCGCTCACGGCCGCGAAAAAAATCAGGAAGCCCGTGAGTTGAAGCGCCGCCGATGCCGGCAGCAGGACGCGCCAGTTCCACTCGCTGACGTTGGCCACCCAGCGCAGCGTAACGCCGGAGGTCCACAGAGCCCAACTTGCCCAGCCGCGGCTCACGGCAAAGGGCATGAGCCGGCCCATCTTTGCCAAGGAGTAATAGCCGATCCCGATGATGAAGCTGCCAAGCCAGCCGAAGATCTGGGCGTGCCCGTGGGCCTGAAGCCAGGACGGTGAAAGGCCCGCCAGGGAATGCCGGCCGCTGATCGAGATCAGATTCCACACTCCCAGAAAAGTTCCCGGCAGCAACAGGAATAGCAGGCCAGTGAAGACGTAGGTCGTCAGCAGCCGCTGTAATGCGATTTCGGTCGCTGCCGGACTCGTATCGGTCAT
>JADGNT010000065.1 GCA_017883345.1 Candidatus Solibacter sp.
CACCACCGGCGATTATCCGTTCGAACGGAAGATCTTCCCGTCGGTCTCCTCCACGTAGGGGAACCACCGTTAAGCTTTCAAGGGCTTGCGGGAAGTCAGCACCACCGCACATGCAACGCATCCTGGCCAGGATGAAAACTTGTTGCGGCCGCGCGGTGTGGTGCGCGCGGCCTCTTTCCAATTTGAAAATAGCATGGGGGAGTGCGGGAATTCGGGGCGGAAATCCGTAAGTGGTGGATTACAGGGCGAATAAAGATTTCAGTTTCGCGCAATGGGTCTTGGCCGCGCCCGGCGGCGCGGCACTGGACCGCCGGAGACGGCGAAGACGGCGAAGACGGACGGGCCTGGCGTTCCGTCCGCCGGATGGTGTGGGTACGGTACTGCGCTTATGCGAACAGTTCCTGCGCGCGCATCGCCTGCTCGGCTACGCGTACGCCGTTCGGGCAGTGAATGGCGCACGAAGCGCAGTCGCCGCAGCGAATCGCCCGGTGCTCGGCGGACATCCGCTGGAAGTTCTCACGGCCCAACCCGAATTGGCCGTAGCCGTCCGCATACATGACGAACCGCACCAGGTCCCGTGCCGGCAGGCCCTTGGGGCATTGGCCGTCACACTTGCCGCACATGCTGCAGAAATAAGGACGGACTTCTTCGAGAGCGGCCGTCAGCACCTTGGCATCCGCATCCGTAAACGCTTGTCCCATGACTCTGAAGTTCTCCTCCAGTTGGTCGATATCGGTCATGCTGGGGACCGTGGTGGCGATAGCGGGGTTCTTGATCACCCACTTCAGCGCGGCGGCCGGCCGGCCTGCCGGCTCCGCCGGAGCTGGCTCCGCGCCGCCCCTGCCGCGGCGTCCGGCCCGGGCCATTACCTTCATAGCGACGAGGCCGACGCCCGCCTGGTTTAGCTTAGCCAGGCCTGCACCATACGCCTCCGCGGAAGTGAAGTTGTACTGCGCCAGGACGACATCCAGCTTGGTTTCGATGACGCGATCGACGATGGCCGGCAGGGTGTGCGTGCTGACTCCGATGAACCGCACTTTGCCCTGCTGCCTGGCCTTACGCTGCGCTTCGACCAGGTCGTCGGTAATCTGCGCCGCGCTGCCGAGTCCGTGCAGGTACCACACGTCCAGGTAGTCGGTGTTGAGTTCCTTGAGGGTGGTATCGAGCTCCGCCAGAATACCGGTTCCGGTCTTCTCATCGCACTTGCTTGAGAGGAAGATGTTCTTCCGTTTCGCCCCCAATGCCGCTCCCACCATCCGCTCATTTTGGCCGTTTTGGTAGTTGCGCGAGGTGTCGAAGTAGTTGATGCCCATGTCCACGGCCCTGGCGATCACGGTCGAATCCGATGTGATCATGCAGCCGTATCCCACGGTTGTCACTTTCATGCCGGTCTTGCCCAAGGTCCGATAACTGAGTTGACCGGCAGGGCCTTTTGCCTGCTGCGGGGCCGGAGCGGGCGTGGGGCTGGCCACCGCGGACGCCACGCCGGCTACTGGCAACGCCAGGCCGGCGGCCAAGAAACTACGCCGGGACGATTCCGTTTTCATTGTGCCTCCATCAGTTTGATACTAGCAGGTCTGAAAGTAGACTACTCGCCGGCAGCGTTCGGCAGCGCGCCTCAGTTTCCGGCAACGCCGTTCTTGCGATTCCGAATCGAAGGATCGCGGCTGGGTGTAAACTAAAAAGGACCGATTGGTCCTAAATAGAAATTCGGGCCCACACTCTCGCTATCAGGAGGTCTAAGCGTGTTGGACGTACGCCGCACTTCTGTCCTTTGCGGACTGCTTTTCATCGCCGGGTCTGCTTGCGCCGGGGCCAGTATCGCCGGACGCGTCCATGACGTGGATGGCCGGCCGCTTAAGGATGTCGCCATCAGCGCCGAGGCGAAGGCCAAGGGCTATTCAAACGACAAGGGCGAGTTTTCCCTGGAGCCGGGGGGCGCGGCGGGACCGGTCCGGCTGTGGTTCGAGCTTCCGGGCTACTACCCCGAATCGGTGATTTGCGAAGCCAAAGGCGGGGCCACGCTGGATGTGGCGCTCACGCCGCGCGCGGTGGTGAAGGAGGAGGTGAAGGTGGTGGCTTCGCGGCTCGACCTTACGCTGGCCTCCGCACCCGCCGCCACTTCGGTCGCCGGCCCGGAAATGCTGGAACGCATGCCGCGCGGCATCGCCATTGACGAGGCGCTGGCCAGCGTGCCGGGCGTGAAGATCGATAACCAGGCCAACGGCGAGCGCGTCCACCTCTCGATCCGCGGGCAGGGGATCCTGAGCGAACGCGGCATCCGCGGCGTCCAGGTTCTCTACGACGGCATCCCGCTGAACGACCCCAGCGGCTTCGCGCCCGACGTGTATGACATCGACTGGGCCGGCGCACAGGAGGTCTCGGTGGTGCGCGGCCCCGTCGCCTTTCTGTATGGCGGCGGTTCAGCAGGCGGAGTGATCGATGTCCGCACGCGCGGCGCCGAATTCACGCCATTCCACGGCGCGCTCTCGACCGAGGGCGGTTCCAACGGCTTCTACAAGGCGCGCGGGGAACTGTCCGGTTCGGGACGGGGCATCGCCTACCTGATTTCGGGCTCGCGCACGGCGGGCGACGGCTACCGCGAGCACACCGCGTTTTGGGGCGACAACGTCTACGGCCGCCTGGGCCTGCGCCCCACCAGCCGGCTGCGCCTCAATCCATACCTCATCGGCACGGGGTTTTTCAACCAGAACGCCGAGGGTCTGAACCTGGCGTGGGGCTATCCATCCGCCGCGTGGTGGACGATGGCCAACCCGGACTCTCTCACGTACAACGAATACCAGTTGACCCATCGCGTGCTGGGCGGCGTGAGCGGCGAGTGGGACGCGGCCGAGCGGCAGCGGCTCTCGTTCCAGGTGTATACGCGCCGCACCACGTACCAGGAGCCGGTGCCTTCCTCGGTGGAACATCGCGAGTTGACCGCCCCCGGCGGCTCCCTACAGTACCAGGGCGAGCGGCGTTCGGGACGGGTGCGGAACACCTTCAGCGCGGGCACGGACCTGGACTGGCAGTTCACCAACAGCCTGCGCCACCCCAACCTGGGCAACGCCGTCGAGAACGCCAGCCTGCTCGCCGACGCGGACATCACGCAGCGCCGCGTGGGGGCCTTCTTCACCGACCGGCTCGCCATCGGGGACCGGTGGACGCTGCTGGGCAGCCTGCGTTTCGACTCGATCGTCAACCAGCTCACCGACAAACTCAAGGCCGGTGGTCTCGACCTCTCCGGCAGCGCCAACTTCAGCCGCGTCACCGGCCGGCTGGGCGTCACCCGGAGCATTACCAAAGACATCGGTCTGTACGCCTCCTGGGGTCAGGGCTTTCTGCCCCCGGCCACCGAAGAGTTGTACGCCAATCCGGCCACGCTCGGCGGGTTCAACCGGTCGCTGAAGCCGGCCACGTCGGCCGGCGAGGAGGTGGGGGCTCGGGGCTCTGCCCTCTCCCGCCTGTTCTGGGACGTGGCTTTCTTCCGCCTGGACACGCGCCGCGACTTCGAACGCTACCGCGTGGAGAGCCGTCCGCTCGAAACCTTCTACGGTAATGCCGGCGAGAGCCGCCGCTACGGGCTGGAAAGCTCCCTTCGCTGGCTGCCGGTGCGCGGAGCCTTCGTCACGGCCAGCTACACCTATTCGAATTTCATCTACACGAAATACGACAGCCTGACCTATCCCGGCAATCTCACGGGCAACGAACTGCCCAATTCGCCGCGGCAGCAGTTCTATATCGACACATCGTGGGAGTTCGCCCGGAACTGGACCGTCGGCGCCGGTACGCAGGCATGGGGGCGCGCCTTCATCGACCCCACGAACCACACTTGGATCGACGGCTACGGGCTGCTCAACGCACGATTCAGCCGGAGCTGGCAGCGACGCGGTTTGGGGAGCACGCTGTTCCTGGCGGGCCGGAACCTCACGGCCCAGCGCTACATCGCCTTCACCGAGCCCGATCCCGACGGCAACTCCTACCAACCGGGGGCGGGCAGGGAGATCTTCGCCGGCCTCCAGTTAAGGTTCTAGCGGCCCTCGCCCTCGGCCCGCGAAACTGCGTGAAAAAGGTGGGGCAGGCGCTTTCGCCTGGCAACTCTTGATTCGAGCCAGCGGTTGGCAGGCGGAAGCGCCTGCCCCACCTGGTTTTTCGCCCTGTCGCGGCTCTCAGGTGGTGATATTGTATGGACATGGCCACGCGTACTCTCTTGTCGGACGAGGAATTCCTGGCTTTGCCCGATACGCCTGGCAAACAGGAGCTCCTGGATGGAGAGCTCATCGAATTGCCACCGGCGAAGATATTTCACAGCAAGCTGGCCAAGAGGCTGATGTGGCTTTTGATTACAGTACTTGACAAGTCCCGTATCTGGATCGAAGTCGTGTATTGGATGCGGAAAGGCCGGTGGCTGATCCCCGACCTTAGCGTAAGCTGGCCAGATCAAGGCGAGAAGGACGGCTGGTTCGAGGGCTCTCCGATGATTGCGATCGAGATCGCGTCGAGAGGCAATACCGCTGAAGAACTCGAACTGAAAACCGCTCTGTATCTTGAGCAAGGCGCTGCCGAAGTGTGGATCGTCTATCCGAAGACACGCACCATGGTGATATCCAGGCAGGATGGTATCGAGCGTGTGGGCCCTGGTGAGAGCTATTATTGCGATCGTCTTGGCCTCACCATCACGTCCGATTTCTGGACTCCCGTTGAATAGCTTTACCCCGCCTTCCACGTAATCCTCGTACCCGCCTTCAGCGGCAGCGTGAGACCCCGCCGCACCATCCCCGATACCGTCAACTCCACCATCCATCCCTTGCCCACCCGCCGCATATCGGTAATGCGCCCCGAGACCTGCACGCCATCCGCCGTAGTCGCCGTGAACCCATCCCCAATCGCCGCGTCCTCGCCGATCTCTCCATCCAGCGCGGCTGTCACCTGCGTGGCCACCTGCGTGGCCACCTGCTTGCCCACCCGCGGCGCCGCGGCACGCGGCGCCGCCGCCGGGGCATCGCCGCCGAACGCATACGACACCGTGGCGCTCCCCGCGTAGCGACGATACTGGTCAAACCGCGAACGATTCAGCAACTCGCTCCCATCGCGATCCCGCAGCACCAGTTCCGACACTCCCGGCACCACGAATTCCACCTCGCCGATCCGCGCGCGCGCGTACACCGTCGTCTCCCGCGTGGCCGCGATGCGCACCGCTCGCGGCGCCTCGTCCACCCGAACTTCCAGACGCTGTATGTCGAGACTCGCCGCATCGAACCACGCCGACCCCACGAGCGGCGCTGGCAGACTGCCGTTGCCCGCCGAGAGCGAGTAGCCGCTGCGCAACGCGGGGATCCGGAAATCCAGCCTTACGCACGGGCGACCCTCGCATTGCTCACCGCGCGGCGCGGCGAACTCCGCCACGTCGCGCAAAAATAGATTGCGCACGTGTAGCGCGTAGCTGCCGTTAGAGACCATGCCGTGGCCCGGCAGCAGGTCCTCGATGCCGGCTTCGAAACGGTCGTCCCCCGGCCACGAATAGAGTTCCTGCCCGCCGGTATATGCCACTTCCAGCCGCCAACGGTCGCTCCGCTCAAACGGGGCGCGCGCCTTGACCCGCTTGAAGCGTTCCAGGGTGATGCGGCAGGTGTAGTCCGGTAGATGGGCAACGTACTCGCGCATATGCTCGCGAATGCGGCTCACCAGCGAGGGAGCGTCGGCGGCACTGGAGCAGGCCGCGGCGCAGACCAAAATCAGGAATCGGCGCTGCGCGCTGTGCACTAGAAATCGTCTTCGTCCTGCTTCTTCTTGCCCTTGCGTCTGAGGATGATAATGGCGACGAGCACCACGGCCAGAATTCCCGCCACCAGTTGCACCATTCCTTGCGTCATGATTTAGCTCCCGTGCGTCCGCATCGGAAGTATAAAACAAATCCGGGGCCGGATGCCAGTACACGAAGTGGAATCGCACCGCGACCGTCAGCATCCAACAACCAGTGACGTCCCACACAGGTCAATCGCATCGGGTAGTCATCATCGGCGGCGGATTTGGCGGGTTGTATGTGGCCAAGGCGCTGGGCCGCGCGCCCGTATCGGTCGCCGTGATCGATCGCCGCAACTTTCACCTCTTCCAGCCCCTGCTCTACCAGGTGGCTACCGGCGGACTTTCGCCCGGCGAAATCGCCTCGCCCTTGCGTGTCGTGCTCAAGAAGAATCGCAACACCGAAGTGCTGCTCGGCGAAGCCGTCGACCTGGACGTGGCCCACCGCCGCGTCATCCTGCCCGATGGCGCAATTGCGTACGACACCTTGATCGTCGCCACCGGAGCCACCCACCACTATTTCGGCAACGACCAGTGGGAAGCCCTCGCCCCCGGCCTCAAAACCATCGAAAACGCCACCGAGATCCGCAGCCGCCTGCTGCTGGCCTTCGAACGCGCCGAGCGCGAGCCGGACCCCGCCGAGCGCCGCGCCTGGCTGAACTTCGTCATCGTGGGCGCCGGACCCACCGGCGTCGAGCTGGCCGGCGCGCTCGGCGAAATCGCTGGCGACACCCTGCGCTACGACTTCCGCCACATCGACCCCCGCGATGCCGCCATCCTGCTGGTGGAGGGCGAGCCGCGCGTCTTACCCACCTTCCCTCCCGATCTCTCCGCCAAGGCCGAGCGCCAGTTGATCGCTCTCGGCGTGCGCTCTCTCACCAGCGCCCGCGTGACCGCGATCGATCCCGATGGCGTCACCGTCACCGTCAACGGACGCGAGCAGCGCATCGCCACCCACACCGTGCTCTGGGCCGCCGGCGTGCGCGCGTCGCGCCTCGGCAAGGTGCTCGCCGAACGCACCGGAGCGCAGCTCGATCCCGCCGGACGCGTCATCGTGGAGCCGGACCTCAGCCTCCCCGGACATCCCGAGATCTTCGTCATCGGCGACCTTTCCAGCTTCACCCATCAGGGCGCCAAGCCTCTTCCCGGCGTCGCGCCGGTGGCCATGCAACAAGGCAGTTACGTCGCCCGGCTGATTCGGAGCCGCGTGGCCGGCCGCCAAAAGCCTGCGCCCTTCCACTACTTCAACAAGGGCAATCTGGCGACCATCGGCCGCAATCGGGCCGTGGCCGAATTCGGCAAGCTGCACATCTCCGGCTTCCCCGCCTGGTTTACCTGGGTCTTCGTGCACCTCATGTACCTGGTGGAGTTCGAAAATCGCCTGCTGGTGTTTATCGAGTGGGTGTACAACTACCTCACGCGCAACCGCGGCGCGCGCCTGATTACCGGCGGCAAGCCCTGAGCCGCGAAGTCAGGGACGGCGTCCGATGAAACCCGGGAAGAATGCCGGTAGGAATACCGGCATGGCAGCCTGAAAGGCTACGCTACTTGTCCGGCGGAGCGTCGAAGGTGATCGTGGCTTCCGACTGGAACTTGCGGTACTGGCGAAACTCCACATTATTTTCCGCCACATACTTCCCGCTTTTCGTCCTCACGTACGCGTGCGAAGGCAGCAAGTACTGCTTCCCACCCACCGCGGCAAACTCGTAATCTATCGTGGACTCATTGGCATTGATCGGAAAATTCTCCGGGATCTCGGCCTGCTGCGTCAAGCGCAGCACCATGTGCGTTTCATCGTCCACAAAGACTTCCCCGTGGTAAGGCACAACGATCGCATTCGGGCCGGACGATATGGGTCCGTATTGGATCTGGAAGATCGAATTCTCGCGCGCGATACGATACGAAAACCGGGCCACGCGGCGCTTGCGCAAAGTGGTCCAACCCTTCCAGCGGAAATCCCCCTGCGAACGCGGATCGAAAACCGAGTACAGGCGCGTGCCGAATTCGCCGGTGCTCAACGTCCCGCCCACGTAAAGGAATTCCAGCAAGGTGGGCTTGCCGTCGATCTGCATCAGCTTGTAGTCTTCCTTGTGGTCGAAATAGCTGAGCTTCACGGTGAGCGTGTCCATCGAGCGCCAACGGCCGTTCCCCTGCGGATCTTGCGTCCGGCGCATCACCTCCGTGCAGAGGAAATCCGGTAGCGAAGCCGAGTACCGGATCGCCGCCTCCCGCGCCGTGTCCAGCAGGCTGGCCTGCTCGGGCTCCAGTTGCTGCGCCAACGCGGGGACGCCCGCCGCCAGTAGAGCGAACAGCGCGAGATGTGCGGGCGCGCGCATGGCGTTCCGCCAATCGGATGTCGTCTCGAAAGTGATGGTAACATCCGCCGGGAACCCGCGGTAGTCCGCGGCACACTTCACATGAGAGGTAACCGCCGACTACCGAAGCGGTCGAGGGTGGCCTTCATCAGCGCGGGAGAATATCGGAAGCTTGTCTTACTGAGGCGGTCGATCGCCGGCGCCAGTTCGACGAGTCCCCGCGTGGCGGCCTCGCCCAGCACTCCCAGCGTGCCAGTGACCCGCAGGCCGCGATCGGCGGCGACTCGTCGCGCCGCCTTTTCGTCGAGGAGGATTATGCCGGCCTTGATCGACTCCGCCAGAAGTATCGCGGCCCGTTCGCCGGCCTGGAGCTTCTCCATGCCAACGGGCGCGCCGGCGGAAATGTCCTGGGCGCAAAACCAGGATGGCAGTCCGGACGCCCAAGCCCGGACCGGCTCGGGTGCGTCCGGGTGCAGCAGTTCGTTAACTACGGCCTGCGGCGCCAGCACTTCATTGAAGAGTTTAGGCAGAAGCTCGACTTCACCAATCAGGATGAGATAGCAGATCGGCGACGTGTCCGCGACGGCGATCATCGCCGGGAAGCGTCACGGATCGCCGCGATATCCCGTTCCAGGTCATCCATCGTGTAGTCGTGATACGCATCGGCGCGCCGAAGGAAGGATTCCGTCTGCCATCGGGAGCGCAGCTCAAGCATTTGCTGTACCTGCCCGGGCGTGATCGCGCCAGAACGGTACGCTTCGATGGCCACTGCTTCCAGGACGGCCCGCGAGACACCGCCCTCCTGCGCGGCAAGCAACTGCCCGATGTCGTCCGGAATTTCGATTGCCACGTTCACGACAGATCTCCTTATCATATTTTACCGGAAAAGACCGGGTAACGCGTGAAAAGTGCGTGACGTGATCGCTTTATAATGCCATCTTACGATGTTTCTTTAAGACAATGCTATCGCCATCACGAGTGTGTCCGCATTGCGTAGTTGCGTATGCTCGTTTCGCCTTTTTGGGAAAGCCAGCGCTTCGGGTTGCCCTAACGTCTATCGACTCTCTCGACTCTAACCTCTTAGGTAGAAAGTTTAGCGGATCGGGTATTATCACGCTTCTGCCGACGTCTCCAACCAGAGAGAATCCAACCTCCGCAACGGTCACCGGGAATGCGCTAAGATTCGTCACTTCGATACATGCAAACCCGTCAGGGAGTACATCTCTGTTACTTGACAAGAATCCACCTCCCCTAGTTGCAGAAAGTTTAGGAACCACCTTTAGTCGGACTCGACGTTGCCAGAAGCCCTGCACGAGATTCCAGACACCGAGTCCTGCACCGATAATTGCGGTCACCGCGGTCAAACTGACATTCATACGATCCTCTTCAGAGAACAACGGCTCGAATCAGTGAGAATCGAACAATTTGATTTGCTACTATTTTCCCCCGGAATGGGAGGATGTCAAGAGCGGCTGATGGCAAAGGCCGGGCGTGGCGGCTGGTGGGCCGAGACTACTTTTCCTGGGTAGAGTCGCCCTTTATCACAATGCTGTTGAACAGTGCGATGGGCCGTACCTCTATACGCTCTGCGTCCCCTTCCTTACATCCCCGGCGCCGCCACCGCGATCTCCTTGCTCACCCCGGAGAACTTCTCGAAGTTCTTATTGAACCTGCCGGCCAGATCCAGCGCCGCACGGTCGTACGCGGCCTTATCCGCCCACATCCCGCGCGCATCCAGGAACGTCGCCGGCACTCCCGGACACGATTTCGGCACACTCACTCCAAACACCGGGTGCCGCTCCACCGCCATATCCTTCAACCAACCGTTGAGCGCCGCGTTCAGCATGGCGCGCGTGTACCCGAGCTTCATGCGCTCTCCCACGCCGAACGGCCCGCCCGCCCACCCCGTATTCACCAGCCAGCACTGCGCGCCCGTGCGCCGCAACTTCTCTCCCAACAACGACGCGTACGTGGCCGGCGGAAGCGGCAGGAACGGCCCGCCAAAGCACGGGCTGAACGTCGCCTGCGGCGTGTTGCCGAGTCCCCGCTCCGTACCCGCCACCTTCGCCGTGTATCCGCTCAGAAAGTGATACATCGCCTGCTCCGGCGAGAGCTTCGAAATCGGCGGCAGCACGCCGAACGCATCCGCCGTCAGGAAGATCACGTGGTTCGGATGCCCGCCCACACTCGGAATCACGGCGTTCTCGATGAATTTCAAAGGGTACGCCGCGCGCGTATTCTCCGTGACCTCTTCCGAATTGAAATCCAGCAGCCGCGTCTCCGCGTCCATCGCCACGTTCTCCAGCACCGTCCCGAAGCGGATCGCGTTCCAGATCTGCGGTTCGTTCTCCTCGGAGAGGCGTATGCACTTGGCGTAACAGCCGCCCTCGAAATTGAACACCCCGTGGTCGCTCCAGCCGTGCTCGTCGTCGCCGATCAGCCGCCGCTGCGCATCCGCCGAAAGCGTCGTCTTCCCCGTCCCGGAGAGTCCGAAGAACAGCGCCACGTCGCCCCCCACCCCCATGTTCGCCGAGCAGTGCATCGGAAATACCCCGCGTTCCGGCAACAGGTAGTTCAGAATCGTGAAGGCCGACTTCTTCATTTCCCCCGCGTAACTTGTCCCGCAGATCAACACCACGCGTTTCTTGAAATTGATCACGATGCAGGTTTCCGAGTTGGTGCCGTCCTCCGCCGGGTTGGCCTGGAAATCCGGCGCGAACAGAATCGAAAACCGCGGCACGTGATCCCCGGTCTTCTCCGCGTCCGGCCGGATGAAAAGCTGCCGCGCGAACAGATTGTGCCACGCCAGTTGGCTCACCACCCGTATGGGCATCCCGTATGCCGCATCCGCGCCTACATGGCAATCCTGCACGTACACGTCGTGACCCTGCCAGAACGCCATCATCTTGGAGTACAGCCGGTCGAAATGCTTCTCCGAGAGCGGCTGGTTGACGTCTCCCCAATTCACGCGGGGCTCGGTGGTCTCGTCGCGCACCACGAATTTGTCTTTGGGCGACCGCCCCGTGTATTGGCCGGTCCGGACTACGAACGACCCGCCGCTGGCAAGATTCCCTTCCCTGCGCTGGATGGCGTGCTCCAGCAACTGCGCCGTGCCCAGATTCCAGTACGCGACATTGAGGTTGCGGAACCCCTGCTCCTCCAGCCCATGGCGGCTTGGCCGGATCCCCGCGTTCGCAATCTGCTTGTGTTCAGTCAGCATGGTTTATTTCTTTCCCAACCGGAATGCGCCCTTATCGTAGAATTGTCTCATGAACCGGCTTGTCTGGGCATGTGCCCTCGCGCTCCTCCTCTGCGTAGGGCGCGGCCACGCCCAGGTCATCGAATTCGAGTCGAATGGCCTTAAGTACCAAACGCTTACGAAATCCGGCGTGACCATCATGTTCGCCACGCTGCCGCAGCGCCTGCATGACTACGCCATCCTCCAGGTGGCCGTTTCCAACGGTTCCAAGGCCCCCTACATCATCCGGCCCGAGGATTTCACCTATGTCCGTCTCGACGGGTCGGTGCTGCGCGCCTCCGCCGCCCGCGTCGTGGTGACGTTGCTGGAGCAGAGAGGCAGTGCCAGCGACGTCATCAAACTGGTCACCAGCTACGAGAATTCGATTTACGGCAATCAACACCTCAAATCCACCAACGGCTACGAGCAGCGCCGCCAGTCTGTCCTAGCCATGGGGTCGGTCAGGCTGAAAGCCGCCGCCGCCGCCAGCGCCCTGGCCCTGGTCCAAACCAAACTGATGCCCGGCGAATCCACCGACGGCGCCGTCTTCTTCCCCACCGACGGCAAAGTGCTCGGCTTCGGCCACCTCGTCGTCCGCACCAACACCGATATCTTCGATTTCACCACCGATTAGTAGTTCGACCGTCTGAATAGGTTCCTGAGCCTCAATTCGT
>JADGNT010000681.1 GCA_017883345.1 Candidatus Solibacter sp.
CCGTTCTGGTCCCGCACGGTGCTGCGAAGGGTATAGAGGTAAGGACTTTCCACCGACCACAGGCTCGGTTTGTCCACCTTCACCTGCTGAGCGAACTCGTATTCGCCGTTTGGAATTACGTCCTGGCTCGCCTCGGCGCTCTGTACCGGCTTACCGTCACGATCCAATATGCTGGTGGCCAGCGTACATTTCGCCGCGGTCCGGCTTTCGTTCTGAACCCTCGTCTTGATTTGCACGGTTGACGCGTTGGCGCTCCCCTGCGGGGTGGTGACGAATGTGCCCCACATCGCCACATGAACCGGATTGGTGAGCCGCAGCCAGGTGTTCGCATAGATCCCCGAGCCCGAATACCAGCGGCAGTTAGGCTGAAGGGAGTTGTCCACCTTGACCGCGATCACGTTGTCGCCGGCGCCGAAGTTGACGTGTGGGGTAATGTCGTAGTTGAAGCTGATGTAACCGTAGGGACGCTTGCCGAGATACTGTCCGTTAACCCAGACCTCGCTGTTTTGATAGACGCCCTCAAACTCCACGACAACTCTCTTGCTTCTGTCGGCTTCGGCCAGACGGAAGCGTTTCCGGTACCAGCCGATGCCCGTAGGCAATGATGCGCCGGTGCTCCCCGCGGGTGCGTCTTGGGCGTACGGCCCCTCGATGCTCCAGTCGTGAGGCAGGTCTAAGCTTCTCCAGGAGGCATCCGCGAACTCCGACTGCTGCGCGCCTTGCGCGTCGCCCTTCAGAAACTTCCAGTCAAAGTCGAAGTTGTCCCTTGCCCGCGCCGGGCGAACTCCGCCGGCAAGCTGGGTTTGCGCCGAGGCCGCGCCCGTGAACTCCAGTGCCGATACCAGCCCGGCCGCGCCCACGGCCTGCCCCAGCAGACTGCGCCGGCTTAAGTGTTGCATCTCGTCGTTCGTATTCTTCATGGTTTTCTCCCGCACACTGTCGTACTGCGCGCCGTCCCGTTGTCCATTCTTAGAAAAACACTTTCCATTCCACATCGTTGCCCGTCGTCGCCGTGTAGTCCACCGTCAACAGTGGCCCATCGGCCGCCATCTTCGCTGTCAGGCCGCCGGACACCTCCACCCGCTTCGCTGTGAATCCGTCCGGAACGTAGAGCCGCAACTGATACGGATCCCCCGCCACCGCGCGGGAAACCCCGCGCAACATCCGTTGCCCGCCATCGTAGGCCAGATCCTTGATGTCAAACGCCATTTGCCGGACGTGCCTGCTGGTCGAGATCAGCACAGGCCGGTTTTGCTTTTCGACAATGCTGTAGACGTCGCAGTCGTACGGACTCACCTGGGGCGTTGTGAATTTCCCCTTGAACGTCCCGATGAGTTTCTTCGTCCAGAATTCGTACACGATGTACTCTTTGTTGGGGTCCAACCGGAGGTCAGTGGCGGCGTTCAAGACCGTGGTGAACCTTAGCGGCTCCCGACCGTTGTCGGTGTATCGGTCAATGTAGTTGAAGACCGCCAGAACGTCCCAATTCGCAAATGGCCGCTCGACGGGCATGTTCCAGACCTGGGCCGGCTTGCGAACGAACATGTCCACCGGATACGCCACATCCATGGTCGGAGGGCTGATCCGCTTCAACAGCTCGATCCGATCGTCGGGGTACTTCTCATTCAAGGCGTCCGACAAGAAGATGGCGTTGCCCGCGATCGCGTGGAAGTTCGCGTTGACCTTCGCCCGGCCGTAGTCAAACTTCCCAGCCGATCCGTAGCTCGACTGGAACTTGAAGATGTGCATGCCGTCTGGATCGAGCCAGAAGACCCGGCCGCTGTAGAAGAACCGGCTGGCGGTGCCCAGCAGGGATTCGGTCAGCAAGTGCTTCCAGCCGTCCCCCATCTCATAGCCGCCGTCGGCGTCCTCGGATGTCCGGCAGATGTCGACAATTCCGTAGGAATGATCGATCACGTTCATGTTTGAACGAACCACCTTCCGGGGCGCATTTTTGTCGATCGCCTCACGCCAGGGCATGCCCCCGGCGCGGTACGTCTCCATCGCAGTCATGAACGGGTCGAACTGTCCCGGCCACCGGTCCCACCAATCCGCGAAATCCATCTCCACCCGGCCCGTGTTCTTCTCCTGACCGGTCATGGCCTGTATGGCGCGCTCGCGCTCCAGCTTGATGGTCAGAGGATTGGAGAAATCGATGACCTTCTCTCCGCCGTATTTCACAGTACGGACCGGAAGGAAGCATTCGGGTGGGTAATTGACCCTGGAACGGCCTGCCGGTGCAGCACCAGCGGGACCATAGGTCCCCCAAGGTCCGTTCATGTCGAACTCGGGAAACCTGCCCGACGAGCTTCCGCCAGCGCCATAGAAGCCCATGCTTCCACCGCCGCCACTTCCCAGCCCCCAGTAGAAATCCACCAGACCGTTTTCCTGGAAGAATGCCTGCGCGCCGCCGCCACCGCGGCCTCCAGGAGCGCCCGCAGTCGCCGCGGCAGGGGCAGCACCAGCACCGCGGCCGCTGCTGCCGGACATCCATCCGTGGAAGCGGCTGTAATCGTTCGAGACCCATTCCCGGTCGTCGACATTGATGGGCCGCCGCTCTTTGAGACGGATATCGTGCGCAATCGCGATCAGATCCGCCTGATGTTCCATCGCGCGCAACGCATCGCTATTGAAGTGGATCAGCAACTTCTCCCCGGCGAAACGCTTACCCGTGGGCATGGTGATCTTGTAGTTGCAGTATCCCCGAACCTGCATCCGGTCCGGAGTCTTGCCCCGCCATCCCGCCGCCACCTCGAACCTCGACGCTCCCTTGAAGGCCGACACATGTCCAATCAACAGCGCGTTGCCCGTGTCGGAGTCCCGGACTACCTGATTTACTTCGTACATCCTGGGCGTGTTCAAATTGATCACGGACCAAAGGTCGTAGTAGTCGCGATTGCGGGAATGAGTCCCCAGGCTGATCCATCTCTCTTCAGAGCCCCCCAACCGGGCATCGGTCGACACAAAGTAGTCCATGTCGGCAATGTCAACGGCCTTGCCAGTGTTGTTCGACCGGCCCAGACTCACGAGTATGTCGTTGTTGGTCTTGCTGACGGAGATCTGATACTCAAAATCGAGCTGTCCGGCCTTCTTGCCGCGCAGTGTCACCGTCACGAACGATCCGGACTTGTTGGAGTCGTCCTGGTTCACCGAACTGACCACGGTCCACCCGGACGGGTCGTCGCCGGGAAGAAAGTGGACGTGGTTCAGCCGCATGGGCGTCCCTTTGACTTCCGCCGACCAGCGGCACGTGGCCGCATCCACCGACACGAGCAGGGACTTGGTGTCGACGGTAATGGGCGCCGCTGCTCCAACTATGACGAACAACGGCAACAGGAAAGCGCGCACGCCAGTCGTGTTTCGCATATCAGAAGATGACCTTCCATTCCACATCGGTACCCGAGGAAGACGTATAGTCCACGGTCAGTAAGTTGCCATTCGTGGCCATTTTCGAGGCGAGGCCGCCGGAGAGTTCCACCCGTTTGGCAGCGAAGCCGTCCGGAACATAAATCCGCAGTTGATACGGGTCGCCGGCAACCGCG